>CAYWPS010000005.1:20127-58596 GCA_964460165.1 uncultured Ruminococcus sp.
AGAAGAACGACGCTTTCCTCGCAAAATTCCCCAAACCAATAGCTTGGCTGTACTATGGGTGCATGACTTGGTTTGGGCGATATATCTCAAAAAAAGAGAATAACAAAAACCCGGGATGCGTAAGTTTTTAGCTTACGCATCCTTTTTTAGTATATTTGAATATAGCAAAATGGTATTAAAAAATGTAATACCCTAAACTATTGACAAAAGGTTATTAGTATTGTATAATAGGAGCATCTTTTAGTTTTTGAAGGGAGAATGGCAATGAAGAGCGCGGCTTTCTGTTCTATGAATAATAAGACCTCGGCGTCTTGCGGACGTCACTTTTCTCGCGCTTGCCACAGCTCCGTGATACTATCCTCAGACGTCGGTATAGTGACGTCTGTTTTTTGTGCACTTATTGATTCTTTGATAAGAGTGATTAAAAAATATTATATACGAGTACAGGATACGCTTATGCTTCGATCCCCCGGATTTCGAATTATTTAGCAACTTATCCTGTGATCTTGGGTAGGTTGCTTTTTTAATTTTCTCGTTGCGTGCCGAAGAACGCGGCGGTTAATAAAATATTGATTTGAGGTAAATAAAATGAAAAACACGTTTAAAAAAGTAATGTCATTCACCTTAGCTGCAGTCATGACGGTTGGAAGCGTCTTCTCCCTTGCAAGCTGCGGCAATAAAAACTACGCAAAGAACAATGAGACGATAAAGATCGGTGTTTCCGGTCCGCTTACCGGCGGCGCTGCAAAATACGGTGTGGCGGTTAAAAACTCCGCGCAGATGGCTATTGACGAGATCAACGCGGCAGGCGGTCTTGACGGCATGATGTTCGAGCTTTTGGCGCTTGATGACGAGCACAAGAAGGAGAACGTTACCACAACCTATTCGTCTATGTACGAGAACGGTATGCAGATCTCGCTTGGTACCGTTACCACCGCTCCCGGTCTTGAGTTCAAGGAGATGTCGAATGACGACAACGTATTCGTTCTTACTCCTTCGGCTACCGGTGATGCTATCGTAGAGTATGCTAACGCATATCAGATGTGCTTCTCGGACTCTAACCAGGGTACTGCGTCCGCAGAGGTCTTCAACCGTGATTACGCGGGAAAGAAGATCGGCGTCTTCTACAAGACTGATGATGAATATTCAAAGGGTATATACGATAAGTTTATGGCGGCTATTGATCAGAGCTTCAAGGATATGGGTATAGTTGAAGCGTCCTTCAACGGCGACGGTCTTGATTTCAGCACTCAGGCGACTCTTCTTAAGGATTGCGACGTTATCTTCCTTCCTGTTTACACGGGTCCCGCCGCAGCTCTTATGAACAAGGGCGTCGGCACCATAAAGGATGACGCGGTTTACTACGGCTGTGACGGTCTTGACGGCGTTGAGGCAGAGTTCGGCGGTCTCGCTAAAATGGAGGCTATTGTTCCTCAGGCTGTTTCTTATCTTTCTCACTTCAATACCGGCGCGCAAAGCGGTCCCGCATACGAGTTCGTAAATAAATACAATGAGAAGTACGACGAGGAGAAGGAGCCCGTAAACCAGTTCGGCGCGGCTGCTTACGACTGTGTATACGCTATCTTCGAGGCTCTCAAGGTTGCAAAGGCAAACGGCAAGAAATTCGACACCACCACCTCAGCGTCCGATTACTGCGAGATCCTTAAGGAGGTATTCAATAGCGACAGCTTCGTGTACTACGGCATCACCGGCAACACCGATGACGGCAACAAGGCTGCTATTTCTTGGGATGCAAGCGGTCTTGTAAATAAGGAAGCGGTTTCTTATCCCGTTAAGGCTCAAGGCTTGTCGTAAGCAAACTGAAGTTTACAAAAAGTCGGATTTTTGACTATAAATGAGCTAAAGCATATTGCGTGATGATTAGGGGTTTGTCATGAATTTGGCAACACCCCTAACGTTGCGCTTTAATAAAACGCGCGCGTGCGCGCACGATCTGTAAAGGAAACGGTTATGGAATTTTTACTTACGCTTATCAACGGCTTGAGTCTTGGCGGCATATACGCTATGATAGCCCTTGGATATACGATGGTATACGGTATCGCAAAGATGCTTAACTTTGCCCACGGTGACATTATTATGGTGGGTGGATACAGCGTCTTTGTTTTCGGCGCTATGAGCCTCGGCTCAGTACCGCCTGCGGTATCTCTTATCATTGCGGTTATCGCCGCGGTCGTAATATGCGCCTGCCTTGGATTTGGAATTGAGAAGCTTGCTTATAAGCCGCTTCGCGGCGCGTCTCCCCTGGCGGTGCTCATTACCGCTATCGGTGTCAGCTCCTTCTTACAAAGCTTGGGTCAGGTTCTCTTTGGCTCGGCGGCAAAATACGTCACCTTCCCAGACTTCGGCTCGCTCGATCTGGGATTTATGAAGCTCTCCTGTTCTACACTCATAACTCTTATCGCGACGGTCGCGGTGATGGTGGGATTGACCGTTTTTGTCAAGCTTACGAATACCGGACGCGCTATGCTCGCGGTCTCAGAGGATAGGGATGCCGCGCTTCTGATGGGCGTAAATATAAACTTCATAATCAGCATAACCTTCGTTATCGGCTCGGCTCTCGCCGCTCTTGCGGGATTGTTCAGCCTTATGAACGTTCCATTCATAACACCGACGTTCGGCTCGTTGCCCGGTATCAAGGCGTTCACCGCGGCGGTTATCGGCGGCATCGGGTCTATCCCGGGCGCTATGCTCGGCGGAATACTTCTCGGCGTGGTAGAGTGTTTCTCAAACTCCGTGCCCGCCATTGCGCCATACACCAACGCCATAGAATTCGCTATACTTATTGCCATTCTTATCGTGAAGCCTACCGGTATTCTCGGTAAGAAGAGAAGGGAGAAGGTATAATGTCGGCTTTTGTTCAAAAAATCAAGAAATTCAAGTGGAAAAAATACGTCAACTATATAGCTGTCTCCCTCGCTCTGTTTCTGTTCTCGACTCTTTCTCTCACCGGCTCTCTTAAGCAGTCAACGCTTTACCTTCTTGAAAAGATGGGTATCGCGATAATCCTCTCGGTCTCTCTCGGTCTCGTCGTTGGATTCCTCGGCGAGCTGTCGCTTGGACACGCCGGATTTATGTGCATCGGCGCGTATATGGGCGGCAAGACCTCGGTGCTTCTCGCCTCAACGGGCATCGGCGACGGTGTAGTCAATCTTCTTATATCCGTCGTAGTAGGCGCGGTATGCGCCGCGGCACTCGGCTTCGTCGTAGGTCTTCCCGCGTTAAGACTCAAGGGCGACTATCTTGCCATAGTGACTCTCGCGTTTTGCGAGATAGTCAAGACGGTCTTTGAGAACTCATCGACCGAGAGCTTCGGCGGACCTATGGGACTCCGTACTCCCAGATTCAGCAAGAATTATCTGTTTATCATAGTTTTCGTATTTATTCTCATCTGTCTTGCTGTGATGCAGAACTTCATCCGCTCGAAGCACGGCAGAGCGATAACCGCTATACGGGACAATGAGATAGCTGCGCGGGCTACGGGTATAAACGTAACCAAGTATAAGCTCTCTGCATTCATACTATCGGCTGCCTTTGCCGGTGTTGCGGGTGTAATGTACAGCTTTGCTAACTCTACGGTATCTCCCGCGGTATTTGATTACAACTATTCGATAGAGATACTCGTTATGGTAGTTCTCGGCGGTATGGGTAATATCACAGGCGGTATGATCTCAGCGGCGGTGATCACCTTCTTAAACGTAAAGCTTACGAGCATGCTCACGGGTGACAGCGCGGTGCTGAAAAATCTCGTATACGCTCTTATACTCGTGCTTATCGTTATTTACAATAACGCTCCCTCGCTCAAGTTTGTAAGAGAGAGATACAATCTCAAGACTCTTACAGCCGGGATCTTCAGGAAAAAGGTTGACGCATCCTATGATGCGGACGACGAGGGCAAGTGGGACCGAGTACCCACGAAGATCAGCATGGACGAGCTCCTCTCGGTTGACATCGTGGTAAGAGAGAGCGTGGTTGACCCGGATAAGGGCGGGAAGGAGTAGTAAATGTCGGAATACGTATTAAAAACAGAAGATCTCGGCATTTCCTTCGGCGGTCTTAAGGCGGTTGACGGGGTTAACCTGGAGATCAAGAAAAATCAGATATACGGACTTATCGGTCCTAACGGAGCGGGTAAAACAACGGTATTTAATATGCTTACGGGCGTATATCAGCCTACGACGGGTACCTTCTATCTTAACGGCGAGGAGCTCAAGGGACTGTCGCAGGACGTTATCAACCAAAAGGGAATCGCGAGAACCTTCCAGAACATCCGTCTTTTCAACAATATGACGGTCATCAGAAACGTTATGGTAGGATTCCATAATCTGCCCGAATACAAGTGCAATTTCATCGACTCGATATTCAGGCTGAGGCGACACCGTGAGGTTGAGAAGGCGATGCGGCAGAGGGCGAAGGAGATACTTTCGATCTTCGGACTTCTCGAGCAGAGAAATCTCCTCGCCTACAATCTTCCTTACGGTAAGCAGAGAAAGCTAGAGATAGCGAGAGCTCTCGCCACCAATCCGAAGCTTTTGCTTCTTGACGAGCCTGCGGCGGGTATGAACCCGCAGGAAACCGCCGAGCTGATGGATACGATAAGATTTGTAAGAGATAAGTTTGATATGACTATCCTTTTGATAGAGCACGATATGAGTCTTGTGTCGGGAATATGCGACGAGCTCACCGTTCTCAACTTCGGTCAGACGCTCGCTGAGGGCGAAACGTCAGAGGTGCTTACAAATCCCGACGTCGTCAAGGCATATCTTGGCGATTAAATCCGCTTAAGATCATAGAAAGGAAAACATTATGGCATTACTTGAGGTAAATAACCTTGAAGTTAATTACGGCTTGATAAAAGCGGTGAAGGGCGTTTCCTTCGAGGTAAACGAGGGCGAGATCGTTGCGCTTATCGGTGCGAACGGCGCCGGCAAGACAACTGTTATGCACGCTCTCAACGGTCTTATAGGAAAGGCGGCGGGAACCGTTACGCTTGCCGGTGAGGATATCACGGCTATAAAAGCTCATAAGCTTGTGGGCATGGGTATGGCTCAGGTGCCCGAGGGGCGCAGGATATTTGGCGAGCTGACAGTTTACGATAATCTTAAGATGGGATATTATTCAAAGAAGGATAAATCGGAGTTTGAGAAAAAGCTTGAGCAGATATACGCAAGCTTCCCGATACTCAAGGAGCGCTCCTCGCAGATCGCGGGCACGCTATCCGGAGGCGAGCAGCAGATGCTGGCTATGAGCCGCGCGCTCATGTCATCTCCGAAGCTCCTTCTGCTCGATGAGCCGAGCATGGGACTCTCTCCGCTTTACGTCAATATCATTTTTGATATGATAAAGAAGGTAAACGCGCTTGGCACGACCGTTCTTCTTGTTGAGCAGAACGCTAAAAAGGCGCTCTCGATCTCGGACAGAGCGTACGTCCTCGAGATCGGAAATATCGTAAAGACCGGCTCTGGCAAGGAGCTGCTCGACGATGAGGACATCCGCAAGGCATATCTCGGAGGCTGATCCTGCCGATTCCGCGCTTAAAATCTTTGATAAATAACGAAAAACGCCCGTGATTCGCGTATTCTGCGTATTACGGGTGTTTTTTTAAAACGTTTTACTGCCTTTTGCGACAAAAGGCGTTTTTTTGCTGTATTGACAGGGGTATTTATTTTATGTATAATATATTCGTGGAAGTATGTTTTTTTTGGAGGGAATTATGCCTGGCTGTCCTGAAAATGATAAATATCTGCTTGAGCTTGCAAAGTCATATCCGAGCCGCAGCTCTGTCCTCAGCGAAATAATTAATCTTAACGCCATTCTGAATTTGCCTAAGGGTACGGAGCATTTTATGAGCGATATCCACGGTGAATACGAGGCGTATCTGCATATCAGACGCAACGCATCCGGCGTTATAAGAAAGAAGGTTGACGTTCTTTTCGGTAAGTCTATTACCTCAAAGGAGCGCGCGGAGCTTGCGACTCTTATATACTATCCCGAGGAGAAGCTTGACGAGATAAAGGAGCGCGTCCAGGATATGAACGACTGGTACGCCATAACTCTTGAGCGACTGCTTTCTCTTTGCCGCTTCGTCAGCAGTAAATACACACGCTCCAAGGTCAATAAGTGTCTTGAGAGGGTCGCGGGCGGATACGAGCACGTTATCGACGAGCTTCTCAACAACGGTAACGAGGAGAAGAATAAGATCCGCTATTACGAAAGCATCATAGAGACTATTATAAATACAGGCGCGGCAGAGCAGCTTATATCCGCCGTGTGCTCGGCAATAAAGAGCTTGGTCATAGATCATCTTCACATAGTGGGCGATATATTTGACAGAGGCTCAAGAGCCGATATCATAGTTGACGAGCTTATGAAGGAAGCGTCGCTTGATATTCAGTGGGGCAACCACGACGTTTTATGGATGGGCGCTGCCGCGGGCTCAAGGACCTGTATTGCCACTGTGCTCAATAATTCCATAACCTATAAGAATCTCGACGTTATCGAGATAGGCTACGGTATTTCCTTAAGACCGCTCTCGCTATTCGCAAGCGAGTATTATAAGGACTCCGATGTGTCGGGATATATGCCCAAGGGTGACACTCACGGCGACTTTCTCAAGGCTGATGACGACGTCCTGATCGCTAAGATGCACAAGGCGATAAGCATCATTCAGTTTAAGCTTGAGGGACAGACGATACTCCGCAATCCGAGCTTCGGTATGGAGGACAGACTCCTTCTTGATAAGATAGATCATGATAAGGGAACTATCCTTATCGACGGCGTTGAGTATCCCTTGCGGGACTCGGATTTTCCCACCGTCGACAGAGAAGATCCTTATGCTCTTACCGATGCCGAGGCGCGCGTAATGCACTATCTTAAGAACGCTTTTATGCGTTCTGAAAAATTGCACAGACACGTTGCGTTTCTCTTTGAAAAGGGAGAAATGTACACTATAATTAACAAAAACCTCTTATTCCACGGCTGCATACCACTTGATAAGAACGGTGAGTTTATTAAGTTCGAGTGTGCAGGCGGTCTTAGCGGCAGAGCCTTTATGGACTGGTGCGACAGGGTAGCGAGGCAAGGCTTCTTCTCCAAGGAGGGCAGTAAGGAAAGACAGTACGGCAAGGACTTTCTGTGGTTCTTGTGGTGCGGTAAGAATTCACCCCTTTGCGCAAGGGAGAGGATCACTACCTTCGAGCGTCTTTACATTGAGGATCAGTCTGCGTGGGTCGAGCCGAAGAACACCTATTACAGCTCGTGGAACGATGAGAGAGTAGCTGATAAGATACTTGCGGAGTTCTCGCTCGGCGGTACGGGCTCTCATATTATAAACGGACACATCCCGATCAGATCCCGCAAGGGAGAGGCTCCCGTGAAGGCTAACGGCAAGCTTATTGTCATAGACGGCGGCTTCTGTCAGGCGTATCAGGAGACCACGGGTATCGGCGGATACACGCTCATATATAACGCCGAGGGAATACGCATTTCTGCTCACGAGCCCTTCCGCGGCAGAGCCAATGCGATAAGAAACAATGCGGATATCCTTTCGGATACGGTAGTATTTGAAGCCTCGGCTGATAAGATACTCGTGAAGGACACGGATCAGGGCGCTGAAATTCAAAGACTTATAGATGATCTCGTCTTGCTCGGCAAAGCGTACGAGACGGGTAGGATCAAGGAAAGAACGGTAAGATATGATTAAGACGGATTTGGTTTTGCCATACGGCTATACCCACGATACCGTTAAGGAAGCTATATGCTCTTGTCTTCCTGTTGACAAAAGCGAAATAACGGATATACGTATCCTCAGGCGTGAGCTCGTCGTGGAGGACGGGAGCGCTCCCCGCTTCAAGAGCACCGTTGCGTTTTCCGCCTCCGTTGATAAAGAGGAGGGCTTGCTGAAGATAAGGAATAAGGTGGCACGCGCTGATGAGGAACGCTTCGCCGCAAGGCTATCCTGCTTTGAGAAGCGGCCGATAGTTGCCGGCGCGGGTCCTGCCGGACTTTTTGCCGCCTTGACTCTTGCGGAATCCGGAGCGCGTCCGATAATACTGGAGCGCGGTCTCAAGGTGGATGACAGAGCGAAACGGATAGAGCTTTTTAACACGCTCGGCATCCTCGACACCGAGTGCAACGTCCAGTTCGGCGAGGGCGGAGCAGGGACGTATTCCGACGGCAAGCTCAAGACAGGCGCTAAGGATAAGTACAAGCGCAGGGTGCTGGATGAGTTTATAGCGGGCGGCGCGGATGAGTCGGTCGCCTACTCCTCGTCTGCTCATCTCGGTACGGATAAGCTTCCCGGTATAGTAGAATCAATAAGGAATAAGATAATATCGCTCGGCGGTGAGTTTATTTTCTCTGCAAAGCTCGTTGACGTTACCGTCAAGAACGGTGAGCTTACGGCTGTAAGCTACATAAAGAACGGAGATGTGATAGAGCTCGCCTCTGATACTCTGATGCTCGCCACCGGACACTCGGCACGTGATACCATAACGATGCTCAGGGAAAAAGGGCTTCGGATGAAGGCAAAGGGCTTTGGCATCGGTATGAGAATAGAGCATCCGCGCGAATATATAAACGGTATTGTCTATCGCGACTCTGCATCGCTGATCGCCGAGACGGCATCCTATCACCTCGTTACTCATCTTCCGTCAGGCAGGAGTGTATACAGCTTCTGTATGTGCCCCGGCGGTCAGGTAGTTGCCGCAACCAGTGAGGAGGAAGCTATCGTTACCAACGGTATGAGTGAGTACGAAAGACGCGCGGATAACTCAAACGCGGCACTTCTCGTGTCAGTAACACCCGATGATTTCGGCTCGGACGATCCGCTTGCCGGTATAGAATTTCAACGAAAAACAGAGAGGGCGGCATATAGCGTTTCTGGTTCATACAAAGCTCCGGCGATCCGTCTTTGCGATCTTATCTCGCACAGTAAACCGAGCGGTATCGGTGCTGTAAAGCCGAGCTATCCGATAGGCGTGGCTGAGGCGTCCGCGTACGAGTACATGCCTGAATATATACCTCTGTCGATATGCGAAGCGATACCCGATTTCGATGCTTGGATGCCGGGATATCTTTTTGGCGACGCGGTCCTCACGGGACCCGAGACACGCACTACCTCTCCCGTCCGTATAGAGCGGGACGTTAACGGATGCGCCCCGGGCTTTTTCGGTATATATCCGACGGGAGAGGGCGCGGGATATGCCGGAGGTATTATTTCCTCGGCGGTCGATGGAATCAAGATGGCGGAAAAGGCAATCGAAAAACATCTGAAATGACAATACAAGTTGTCAAAATTGAAGCATAAAGAGGCTGAATCATTAAGGATTAACTGAAAAACTAAGAAAAAGAGAGAAAATAAGGTTGCAATTCACGAAAAAGCAAATCCTTAATGACTGAGAACCGTGGGGCAAAGGGATTCAGAGCGAAAATTTCCGGCTGAGGAGTGAGAGGCGTACAAGGGTACGCTGAACGACGAAACGGTAATAGAAAAACAAAATCATAAACGAAGGGGTTTTACCAAATGTGACAGCCCCTTTCGGCTCTAATTTCAATTAAAAATACAAAAATTCAAGAGCGAGGAAGAAAAATTCCACCTCGCTCATTTTGTTTTTCGGTTGCGCCTAAATGACGCAGTCCCTTAATATTGTCTAGTGCTATTTTATCAGAACGCCCATTCTCCGTTCTCGAAGATCTGAACCCTCTTGCCGTCCGTAGTAGTTGCTACTATCGACATATCGGCGGTGCCTATCATGAAGTCCTCGTGGACTATGGAGTCGTTGATACCCATTTTGTGAGCTTCCTCCTCGGTCATATTCTCGTAGCCGCGAAGAAGGTTCGTAAAGCCTCTGCCGAGCGCAAGGTGACATGCGGCGTTCTCATCAAAGAGAGTATTGTAGAAAAGAAGTCCGCTCTCACGGATGGGAGATGAGTAGGGCACGAGCGCACATTCGCCAAGGTAGGGCGCGTTCTCGTCCATCTTGATAAGCTCGCGAAGCGCCTCCTCGTTCTTCTCAGCTCCGACCTCAACTGCCTTTCCGCCCTCGAATCTGATCCAGAAGTTGTCGATAAGAACACCGTTGTAACAGAGGGGACGGGAGGAATAAACTATACCCTCAGCCTCGCCCTTCATAGGAGAGGTGAAGACCTCCTCCGAGGGAATGTTGGGGTTAAAGTAGATGCCCGAGCCGAGCGCGTTTTCGCCGCCTCCCTGGAACATAGCCTCGGGTATGAGACCGACTGTGAAATCGGTGCCGTTGCCTGCGGTGTAGTGCAGACTCTTGATGCCGAGCGAATTAAGGTAGTCGCATCTCTTGAGCAGATCCGCGTTGTGCTTATCCCACGCCGCGATAGGATCGTCGTCAACTCTTGACGTCTTGAGTATAGCTTCCCAGAGCAGCTCCTCTGCCTTGCCAGCCCTTTCATTAGGGAATATCTTTTTCGCCCACTTCTTGCCGGGAACTGCCGCGATACACCACTGGTACTTGTTTTCCATCTTTGCTCTGATGGGCTTGATCGTCTTGCTTCTCATCGCCATTGCCTTGGCGTACTTCTGCTGATTGATTCCCTCGAGTGCATCGGGGTCCTCGGAAATGAGGTAAATCTTGCAGGGGATTATCTCTGCCTGATGCTCCCATTTCTCTATCTGCCACTTGTCAAGAGTGCCGAGCACGTCTGGCTTGCAATACTTTACGTGTGAGCGCGTCAGGGGAGTGTAGGAGAAGTCTACCGTAACCTTTTTTGCTCCTGCCTTATAGCATTCGTCCGCAACCATTTTTACGAACTCGGGCTGATCGAGCTCAGCGGTGATATAAACCTCTTGTCCCTTTTGAACGTTGACGCCGCATCTTGCTATGAGGTTGGCGTATTTCTTAAGTCTCGTTTTTGTCATTTTTTTGATCCTTTATTGCATAAATCTTTGTTTTGTCATATTTTTCGGCATTTTCTACCGTTATATTTTCTTCAGCACGTTGAGGAGAAATTCCCATACTCTTTCAAGCGAGGAGAGCGAAAGTCTTTCCTCGGTCGTGTGGATATCGTAATTGTCGGGACCGATCGATACGCAGTCAAGTCCCTCGATCTTCTCGGAGAGTATTCCGCACTCAAGTCCCGCGTGGATTATCACTATCTCGGGAGATTTTCCGTACATATCCTCATAGACACGCTTCATCACGTCGCAGAGGTGTGAGTCCTTCTTATACTCCCAAGCCGGATACTCACCTCTGGTCGAGTACGACGCGCCGTGCTCGGCTGCGATTTTTTTGAGCCTGTCACCGAGCGCCGCCTTCTCTGCGCCCTTGGCTGACCTTACGGAGAAGGATATCTCCGCTCTGTCACTCTCAAGCCTGAGAATACCCATATTGAGCGAGGTCTCGACGAGACCGGGTACGTCCGAGCTCATGGATATGATTCCCGAGGGGAGCTTATCGAGCAGGGAGATCAGGCGCATCGAGTCCTCGACACATACGCCCGCGGCGACCGAGCCTGTTTTTTCAACGCTGACAGATATGCTCGGCTCGATGTCGGCGTATTTATCAGCCAGCTCCTTGCCAAGCTTGTTTATAAGATTCGTGTGATCAAAGCTGCACGCAAATACACATTCGCTCTCGCGAGGTATAGCGTTGTCCGCGTTGCCGCCCCTTATATCCTTGATGCTGATATCCCCTATTTTTGAGATTATCTCGACGAGCGCCTTGTTCGCGTTCACTCGTCCCTTATCTATTTCAACGCCGCTGTGACCGCCCTTGAAGCCGGATACCTTGACTCTGTAAGAGTCAGCTGCGGAATTCGTACGGCGAACGGGCAGGGTAACGTCGCTTCGCATGCCTCCCGCGCAGCCTACCGTAAATACGCCCTCCTCGTCGGAGTCTATGTTTATAAGCAGTCTGCCCCTGATATCCTCTGGGTCGATAGCTACCGCGCCGAGCAGTCCTATCTCCTCATCCGAGGTGAATACCGCCTCGAAATCGGGGTGGGGGATATCGTCGGAGTCAAGCACCGCGAGAGCGTAAGCCAGAGCCACGCCGTCATCTCCGCCGAGAGTAGTGTCCTTGGCGCGAAGGAGATCTCCGTCGCGATAAAGCGCGAGCCCTTCCTTCTCCATATCGATGTCGGCGCCGGGCTTTTTCTCGGCTACCATATCGAGATGACCCTGGAAAATTACCGCGGGTCTGTTTTCATATCCCTTTGTCGCAGCCTTGCGTATGATCACGTTGTCGGCGTTATCTCTGGAGCATTCAAGCCCTCTTTTTTTAGCAAAATCAACTAGGTAGTCCGCGATCATAGAGGTATTTCCCGATCCGTGCGGTATGGCGGAGAATTCCTCAAAGAAGCGTACGACCTTTTCAATGCTCGGATGATCGTTTATATTGAGCATTCGCACCTCCAAAAGCAATAAATATATTTTCCATTATATTTTACCTCAAAATCAAGGATTTTTCAACAGTTAAATTGACTTTTTTTCAGATAGGTGGTAAAATATATGTAAATTATTATCTTTGAGGTGGATTATGAATTACATAAACGGTCTTTTTGAATTTATAAAGAAGTCTCCGAGCGCCTATCACGCGGTCAATACCGTCAGGGAAATGCTTGAGAGCAAGGGATATACCGAGCTTTACGAGGGGGACAGATGGAAGCTGTCAGTGGACGGAAAATATTACGTTGTGCGCAACGGCACGAGCATCATAGCCTTCAGAACCGTAAGAGACGCGCGCGGCTTTATGATATGCGCCTCACATTCCGACTCCCCATCCTTCAGAGTGAAGACTACCGCGGAGGCTGTCGGCGCCTATACTCGCCTTGAGGTAGAGAAGTACGGTGGGATGATATATTACAGCTGGCTTGACAGACCTCTTTCGGTCGCGGGCAGGGCGTTAGTCAGAACCCCCGACGGTTTGGAGTCAAAGCTCGTTGATCTTGACACCGATCTTCTTACCATTCCCAGCCTCGCAATTCATCTTAACAGGGGCGTTAACGACGGCGCAAAGCTTAATCCCGCGAAGGATCTTCTTCCTCTTTATTCCGTTAGCGCGGGCAAGGGCTCGTTTATTGATTCCGTTGCCGAGGCTATCGGCGTAGGCAGTCACGACGTGATCTCACACGATCTGTTCCTTTACAATCGCGACGAGGGCAGAAGGGTAGGCAAGGACGGAGAGTTCATTCTTTGTCCAAGGCTTGACGACCTCGGATGCGTATATTCCTCTGCGGTTGCTTTTCTGAATTCTCAGAGCTCGGGTGCGGTTCCGATCCTTGCGGTATTCGATAACGAGGAGGTTGGCTCCGAGACGAAGCAGGGGGCGGCGTCCACCTTCCTTCACGACGTTCTCATAAGAGTTTCGGGCTCCGAGGCAGCTCTCGCGGTAGCGCTTGAAAACAGCTTCATGGTAAGCGCGGATAACGCCCACGCGAAGCACCCGGCATACCCCGAGATGTCCGACCCCGATAACGCGCCTATGCTTAACGGCGGCGTGGTTATAAAATACAACGCGAGTCAAAGATATGCGACGGACGGTCTGTCCGACGCCGTATTCCGCTCCGTGTGCAAGAGAGCCGGCGTCGCGGTGCAGACCTACTGCAACAGAGCAGACCTTCCCGGCGGCTCAACTCTCGGATCTATATCTGACACCAGGGTCTCCGTACCCACCGTGGATATCGGTCTTCCTCAGCTTGCCATGCATTCGGCAAATGAGACCGCTGGCGCGTACGACGTCGAAAGCATGGTAAACGCGCTCACCGAATTTTACTCCTCGTCTATCTTGAAAAAGGGAACTAAAGTTTACTTTTAAGGCTTGAAATCGCAAAGTTCGCTCTGAAATAAGCGATCGAGTTTATTGTATGTTTGATCACTTATTGCAAAATATAAGAGTATACGCACAAAAACAATCGTAAGGATCACGTGGGAAAATGAGAAAATATTTATCACGATTTGCGCTCGTTTCATTTTTGATCTTGGCATTATCAGTTTTGGTCTATATCGTATGCGTCGCCTCGACTCCCGCAGCTGATCTTGTTAACGGCACGGTGTCTGTGGCAGCGCGATTTATCCTATCGTCGATCACGTATCTGCTGCCGTTCTCGCTCTTTGAGCTACTGATAATCCTTTCTCCCGCGATCATCCTTTTAGCGGTGCTGTTTTTGGTAAAAAGGGGAACCGACCGCCCCCGACGCATCAGAGCGATCCTCTCGGTTCTGGGAGTTATATCCATCATCTTTACCTCTTACATTTACACGCTTGGCGTTGGATATCACTCGACCGGCCTTGCCGAAAGGATAGGAGTTGAGGATAAGGCTGATCTTAGCGCGGAGGAGCTTTACTGTACTGCCGTAACCGTGGTTGACGAGATCAATCTCCTTGCCGAGAAAATTGAGCTTCGGGACGGGGAGACGCATATGCCGTATTCTCTTGACGGCATGTCCGAGAGACTTATCGACGCTTACGATTCCGTTAACGAGCGTTACTCGCTCCTCGTCAATTATCCGTCGCGCGTGAAGTCCGTCTACTTCAGCTCGGTCATGTCAGATCTCGGCATATCCGGCATATACAGCTTCTTTACGGGAGAGGCTAATGTCAACGTCGAATATCCCGACTACTGCACCGTCTATTCCGCCGCGCACGAGCTGGCTCATCAGCGCGGTATTTGCCGTGAGAACGAGGCTAACTTCGTAGCCTTTCTCGTGTGCATATCCTCGTCTGACGAATATATACGCTACTGCGGATATCTCAATATGTACGAATATCTTGCGAACGCTCTTTACCGACTTGATCCCGAGCTTTACAGGGAGGTCCGTTCCCGTCTTTCCGCGGTAGCCGTCTCCGATATGAAAGCGGCGGGCGCGGTGTACGATCTGCACAAGGACAGTCCGCTCGGCAAGATCAACGAAAGACTCAACGACGCCTATCTCAAGGCAAACGGCACCGAGGGAGTCGTATCCTACGGATACGTGGTAAGACTCGCGGTGGGCTATTATCAAAAAAATAAAGGGTAACCTTTTCTCCTCCACGGGAATAAGATATAATATCTCTTTCCCGAGGGGGCTTTTTTATGGGTAGATTTATAGTAAACGGCGCGTCACGTCTCTTTGGCGGAGTTCGCGTCAGCGGCTCAAAGAACGCCGCCTTGCCGATCATCTTCGCGACCGTCAGCACACGAGGCGTATCCCGCCTTTACAATCTCCCGAATATAACAGACGTCCGCGACGCTCTCTCGATAATCAAAGGGCTGGGCGCTGAGGTGTGGCGCGAGGGCGAGGTGATCCTCGTTGATACGCGAAATATGCATTACGCATCGCCTGATCTTGACATGGTCAGGAGGATACGGGCATCGACCTATCTTATCGGCGCTTGTCTTTCAAGGTTCGGCAGGGCGGAGCTTTTGCCATTCGGCGGATGCGCCTTTTCGCACAGACCGATAGACATGCATCTTGACGCGGCGGCGCGCTTTGGCGCGGAGATAAATGATAAGGATATAGTTGCCGACGGGCTTTGCGGGACTGATATATATTTTCGTCAGCAATCGGTAGGTGCTACCGTTAACGCGCTTATCCTTGCCGCCGGCGCTAAGGGAGAGAGCAGGCTGTACGGATGCGCCAGAGAGCCGCATATAGACGCCCTTATTTCCTATCTTGTGAGCGCGGGAGCGAGGATCCGTGTCAGCGCCGACGTTATTACCGTTACGGGCGCGGAGCTTCACGGCGCAAGCGCGGTCATACCCGGAGATATGATAGAGGCGGGAACATTTATCGCGGCTTCCATCGTTACGGGCGGCAAGGTGCGCGTATCCGGCTTTAATACGCGTGAGCTATCGTCCTTTACCGCGCCGCTTTTGTCCGCGGGGGTAATAGAGGACATTACCGATGGCAGCGTTACGATGCTTGGCGTACCGAAGCGCGAGATATCCGTGACAACGGGCGCGTATCCCGGCTTTCCCACGGATCTTCAGCCTGTTTTCGCCACCGTTCTCGCCGCAGCCCGCGGAGGCAGAATAGAGGAGAGAGTCTGGAGATCGCGCTTTGGCTATCTCGACGAGCTGGCAAAGCTTGGTCTTTCCTACTCCCGCACTGATAATATCGCGCGCATCTTTCCGAGCATTATATATTCCGGCAGAGTTACCGCTCCCGACCTTCGCGGGGGTGCTGCGGCGGTTATTCTCGCGCTTGCGTCGGACGGTCAGAGCATCGTAGACAACGCTGAGCTCGTTCTGCGCGGATACGACTCCTTTACCGAAAAGCTGAACGGACTCGGCGCCGAAATTTCATACGAGGAGTGTTAAATATCTATTGACAATTTGCGCCCGCACGAGTATAATACTCTTATAAAATACGTTACAGCCGTCAGGACTGTCGGATAGACCGTCTGCGGCACGGAGAAAATATATGAAAAGAATCATAACGATTCAGGACGTTTCCTGCGTTGGCAAGTGCTCGCTCACCGTTGCGCTCCCCATAATATCCGCGGCAGGAGTCGAGGCGGGTGTCATCCCCACCGCCGTACTTTCGACACACACGGCATTCCCGAAGTTTACCTTCTGCGATCTGACCGATGAGATACAGAAGATATCCGATACCTTCTCGGAGCTCGGGATAGATTTTGATGCTATATATACCGGGTATCTCGGCTCCTTTGAGCAGCTCTCGCTGGTCAGCGATTTTATTGACCGCTTCGGAAATAAGGCAAAGGTCGTGATAGATCCCGTAATGGCGGATAACGGCATGCTTTATAAGGGCTTTACACCCGAGTTCGCTGCCTCTATGGCAAAGCTTTGCTCCAAGGCTGACCTCATAATACCTAATCTTACCGAGGCGTCCTTTATGCTCGATATACCTTATAATCCCGACTACGACGAGGAATATATAAGAAACGTTTTAAAGAAGCTTACCGACCTCGGTGCTAAAAGCGCGGCTCTTACGGGCATCGGCTTCAAGGAGGGAGAGATAGGCGTCTATTTCTACGACTCCGTGAGCGGAGAGTATCACTCCTACTTCAACGAGAAGCTCCCCGCGGCATTTCACGGCACGGGTGATATCTACGCATCCGCTACCGTTGGCGCAATGATGCGCGGCTTCTCGGTTCCCGAGTCGCTCGCCATCGCGGTGGATTTCACTCTGCTTTCGATGAAGAAGACGCTCGCCGACGAGAATCACCGCTTCTACGGTGTCAATTTCGAGGAGGCGCTTCCGTACTACATAGAGCGTATCGGAAAGTAATTGATCAATAGAAAAAGAGGGGTTGTCACATTTGCTTTTTCCTCAGATCTGCCTACCCCTATCAAACTTTTTGGGCTGTCTCAATTTTTTTGCATTTGAGACAGCCCTTTTTTTGGCTCTGCCAAAATGAAGCAGTACAGGTTTCAGTAGCTGCGTCTGTGACGCATCCTTTTTGCTCTTTTCTTGCCGAGCAGGGAAGATATCACCGATACCGCAAGAAAGACAAGAAGATTCAGGATAGCTCCGAGCGGAAGAAATCCGCCCTTCCATATGAGTCCCGCGACCATCATCACCGATGTTGAGATCACCGCCGAGAGAATACCGACGAGTGTTCCGCCCTCACCGTTAACTCTTGATGTGACAAATCCGGATATCCCTCCCGCAAGCACCAGCGCGAGCAGAGAGAACGCACCCGTCAGCGCCGTTGGGTCTTTAGTGAACGACGAAATGAGCGCCAGCGCGAAGGACACCGCGGCTACCGATGCTATGGCAACTCCCGCACCTATCAGTAAAAGCGTTGTGAGGTTAAGCTCCTTTTTGTTGTGTTTTTTCATTTCTCCTCCAGAAAAGGTTTGTAATAGATATTACGAGCCCGAGAGAGAAAATATGATAAAGCGGCGCATAAAAAAGAGTCCGCGCGGAGCGCGTAAGACGTGTCGATCGACTCTCTTACGGCTGTCCCGCGCGGACTTTCTCTTATTAAATTACTTTGCCTCGTCCTCTTTGGGAGCTTCAGCTTCCTCTGCCACGGCTTCCTTCTCTGCCTTTTCAGCAGCCTGAGCAGCGGCGATATCCGCGATCTTAACGTCAACGCTTCTGATAGCGCCCTTAAGGAAACGGATCTTGGTTCTGTCCTTGGTGGTCTCAAGCACGAAGGTCTCGTCCTTGATGGAGATAACCTTGCCGATGATACCGCCGATGGTAGTAACCTCATCACCTACCGCGAGAGCGTTTCTCATATCAGCATCCTTCTTCTCCTGTTTCTTCTGGGGACGGATCATGAAGAAGTACATGATCACAAAGAGAAATACGATACCGAGGAGGGGGAGCAAGCTCTCGAGTCCCGATGAAAGCAAAAAGTTGAAATTGAGCATTTTTTTGTCTGCCTTTCATTGTTTATTAATTTTCACTTTCATTATTATACACCATAATTGTTAATAATTCAAGACGTAAATGCAAAAAAACAGCATATGACATATATTAATTTCCATATTATGAAGCTGAATACCAAGAGTGTTGACATTGTCTAAGTAGTTGGTATATAATGGAGTTACAAAAGAAAGGGTGTATTTAAGGAATGAATGCATTTTTGAAAAAGCTTATAGCCATCATTCTCTTCATCTCGTCAATTTTATCTATGGCTTCCTGCAGTTATGTCGATGAGCTGATGGCGAAAATTAAATCTCAAGATGATGTTGATACAGAGTCGGATCATTCTGCCAAAAATCACACAGCCAGATATCCAAATGGATATACGGGTGGATTTCCCGGGGTTACTCACGACTTATATGGCTATTATTGGTTAGAGACCTATGAGGAAGTGCTTGAAGCGGCAGAAATTCTTAAATCCAACGGCAGTACTTTGAGACGCAGTGTAGGCTTCGACTGTGATGGGGAATTACTTGATGTAAAATGGTGCTTTACGTACAGTTGGTCAAAAGCGGAACCTCTTGAAGACGGTGAAAATTTCTTTGACAGAAAAATTGACAACGGAGAGTTTGTTTGGTATGCCTTCTACAAGGACGTTACAATAGATGAGCTCATATTCTCTGATCTTTACGATTATGATTTTATGAGCGTGAGATATCCCGAATCAACTAGAAAGTACAGAAATTTTGAAAATGTAGCAAATCTTGACGGTTTATCACTTGATTGGGGTGGGAAGTCTGACTATTTCCCCAATCATCCGGAAGTAGGCGCCACCTACGAAGTAGTGTACAATGGGAAAATCTTAGTCGAGATATACTACGGATCATACGAAAGCGACATACTGGTACTTCCGTCAGATTACCATGATGAATTTTTAAAAACACTTGTAATTACACAATGATATATTGATTGACAATGATAAAATTATGACAAGAACAAAAAGTAAACTGGTATCGGGAATATTAATTTTTTCGATTTTATTAAGTATTTTTTCAATTTGTGCATCTTCGAACGACTCGTCCGAAGAATACAAGACCGTTGCTCACCATCATTTTCATAAACTTGGAAGTAATGTACCCGCCAACTCGCACGGCAGTTGCGGATATGTAGCTATGAGTATGCTCCTTTCGTTTTACGATACCTATTGGAGTGATTTATTTGTTGCAGAAAAATACGAAAATCCTCTCAAACCCAGTGTCACTCCTGCAAATAATTATCCCAACACGGTTGCTAGCCTCATTTTAGAAAATGGAGATTTAAGTGATGATGAAAAAGATAATGAGTCGGCATATAGAAATTTCATCTATGAAAATGCAAATAAGTATCTTCATATGAATCTTATATTACTCGGAATACAAAATAACTTGAATCACGAAGATGATAATGAAGACAGTTTTGGTATAACTGCAAGTGAAACCGCAGGTGTTCTTGATAAATATTTTGATTTGATATTTGGAGCTGCCGATTATTATAGGGAAGATCAAAATTATGATGAAACTTTGCCTG
Source organism: uncultured Ruminococcus sp. (assembly GCA_964460165.1). Classification (GTDB taxonomy): domain Bacteria; phylum Bacillota; class Clostridia; order Oscillospirales; family CAG-272; genus UBA1740. The sequence continues at coordinate 40,006 of CAYWPS010000005.1, forward strand.
TGACTGTACACATTGTAAAAGAAGATACTTCTGCGGAGAGCAGACAAAATGTCATAAATTGCATAAAAGAACAGGTGAAAAAAGGGAATCCTGTTATTTACGGAGCAGATAAAATTAAGTCACAAAGCGAAAAAGCAACTTCCGGCTCGAAAAACGGTATAGAAAAAATAGGTCACTGGATGGTTGCTTATGGTATAGATGATTCGGATGATATACTATTGCATTTGGGCTATTATACTGGAGATACATACTCTACAATTAATACTGTTGAATTTAATTTAAGCATAGAAGCCGTTTGGGTAGAGATAAACGAAGATATTTTGCCACACAGCTGCTCGGATAATTATGATTGGGCTTCGAATCATACATCTGTATGTTCGTGTATTGCTTACAAGGATTTACATCCCGAGCACGTTCACGAAAAAGATAACGAAGTGGTCTCCAGAACTGCAACGACACATACTTATAGATGTAAGTGGGGTGATATTTGCGTTGAAGAACTGCATACCTACATTAGCTATCAGGATTCAACGGCAACCTCTCATACTGCGAGGTGCGCGTGCGGTTATTCCACAAGCCAACCACACATGTTTGAGTATAAGAACGTATCTAACCTATATCACAAATGCGTTTGCGCTTGCGGATATACAAAAACGTCAAATCATATGACAAGGATGATAAACAACAGATATTCAGAGTGCACTGTATGCGGAGCTGTGTTTGATATGTGGAGCGACGTGACGATAAAGAAAGAAGACGAGCTCACAGATCCCGAATCGGAGTAGATCAAACAAATACTGCTTTTTGTTTATGAATAACAGAGAAAGAGCGAAGATTCCATGAAAACGGTTTCTTCGCTCTAAATTTATGTAACGCGTAATGCTGTGATAAATGCTTGATGTTTTCATTATTGTGGCTGATTAATGCTCGTTTATTACATTACTAAAAAGAAACGTAAATGTCGTGCTTTTTCCGTTTTCTTACTTGACAAAGACATATGCTTTTGTTAGAATGGCATTGACAGAAAAAATAAGCGAGGTGCTGATATGGCTAACAAGTTCAAGTATTTTGGCGTAATGCTCGACGTATCGAGAAACGCTGTTATTAATCTCGAGATGTACAAGTGGTATCTCCCGCTTCTCAAGAAGATGGGATACAACTGCGTATTTCTTTACGCGGAGGATACCTACTACGTTGAGGGTGAGCCCTACTTCGGATATATGCGCGGCAGATATACCGAGGATGAGATGAAAGCTCTTGACGAGCTGGCGACCGAGTGTGGCATTGAGGTCATTCCTTGTGTGCAGGCGCTCGCGCATCTCAACGGAACTCTCAGATGGGGTCAGATCCCTAAGGATGCCGACGATATTATGCTCGTTGACAACGAGAGGACCTACGAGGTTATCGACCGTATGTTTGCATCTCTTTCAAAGAGCTTCAAGACCAGAAAGATCCACGTCGGTATGGACGAGGCATATATGCTCGGCAGAGGCAAGCACCTCGATATCCACGGCTATGAGCCTATCGACAAGATAATGAAACGCCACCTCTCGAGAGTCTGTGAAATTGCCAAGAATCACGGCTATGAGGACGTGATGCTCTGGTCGGATATGTACTGCCGAGCATTCAACGGCGGTCAGTATTACGTAAAGGAATATAAGAAGGTGCCGAAGGAGATAGTGGATGCTATACCCGAGAGCGTGATTCCCGTTTATTGGGATTATTACCATCACGACGAGGAGATCTACGATATGCACTTCGATATACACAAGCAGATGTCGAAGAACACGTGGTTTGCGGGCGGCACTTGGAGCTGGGGCGGATTTATGCCTCACAACGAGTACGGTATGTTGACTATGAAGCCGGCTATCCGCTCGGCAGTCAAGAATAAGATCAAGAACGTGTTTATCACTATGTGGGGTGACGACGGTGCGGAGTGCTCCAAGGCGGCTATGCTTCCATCACTCTTTGCCATCTCCGAGTTTGCCAAGGGCAACGAGGATATGGACGTCATCAAGACCAAATTCAAGAGGCTGACGGGAATTTCCTTCGACGACTTTATGCTCCTTGATGCACCCAATAACATCAACGGCTCGTCCGTGGAGTATAAGACTCCCGTTAACCCCTCGAAGTATATGCTTTTGTCCGACTACTTCAATGATTTCCTTGACGTTACCGTAGTCGGCGGGGAAGGGGAAAAGTATAAGGCTCTTGCCGAGAAGCTCAACGAGATAGCTGCGAGCTCCCGTAGGTTCGGTTATTTATTTAAGAGCGCTGCCAAGCTTTCCGAGGCTCTTTCGGTTAAGTTTGAGCTCGGACTCAAGACGAGAAATGCGTACAGGGCAGGCGACAAGGAGGAGCTCCGCCGCCTTGCAGAGAACGACTACAAGGAAGCGGAAAGACTTATTAAGGCGTATTCACGTGCATTCGAGGAGCAGTGGTTCTATGAGAATAAGCCCTGCGGCTTCGACGTTCAGGATCTTCGTATAGGCGGTATCATTCAGAGAACGTCCGCTTGTCGCAGAAGACTCCTTAACTACGTTAACGGCAAGATAGACTCCATCCCCGAGCTTGAGGAGGATCTTCTTCCCTACGAGGGCAAAAGCCAGAGGAGTATCTATTGTAACAGATCCTTCATTTACAGCTCAACCAATATCTACGGTCATCCGTTCTGATATAAAAGGGGCTGCTTGATTTAGGCATAACCGAAAAAGGTAAATTAACTAAAAAACAGCCCTAAATGCATAATATTTAATAAGTAAGAGGTGGAAATTGCGAGAATTTCCACCTCTTACACTCTTTTTTACCGTCGTTTCCTTCCTCCGACGTATGTATATATACCTCTCGGTCGGAGAACGCCGATTTTTATCCTAAATTAAGCTATTCCCGAAAGGTGTTTCGCATTAAGAATTCATTTTTTTGCTTTTTTGTCTTTAAATCCTTTGCGATGACTGAATTCTTAATGACTTACCCCTTGGCTTTATTTAGAGTTTTTTTTATTCTTCTCCGCGAGCGCGGTGATATTTTTGATGACTTTAGCCGGGTAGAGCCACCAGTCACGGCACCAAACTCTCACGAGCGTCCATCCGCGAGCCTCAAGGAATCTCGGCTTATAGACGTCGCGCTCAAGGCAGGATGAGGACTCCTTGAAGGCGTCGGTATCAAGCTCAACGCCGACGAGATACTTATCCGTATCGGGATCGTAGACCGCAAGGGATATGCGGTTGTTCTCGTTGCCAAGACCGGTATCGACCTTGTAGCCGAGCTTTTCGAGCCTTTCCTTCATCTGTACCTCGACAGCCGCAACGGTGGTGAACACAGCCTCGGGCTTTGCCTCGGGAGCGCGGAGCTCCGAAAGAATGACGCCCGCTTCCTCGTCGTCGCATTTAGCGACGGCTCTGGTATACGCGAGGTATTTCTGCAGTAGCTTAGGACCCGCGTTCTTCGAATTGTCGACCTTCAGCTCCTCGGGCTCAATGCTCGTCACGATGATTATCTTGGATTTAGCTCTGGTTATCGCAACGTTAAGACGGTTTTCACCGCCCTCCTGTGAGAGCGAGCCGAAGTTGGTATAGAGCTTGCCCGATTCGTTGGGAGCATATCCGATGGAGAATATGATGATATCTCTTTCGTCACCCTGTACGTTCTCAAGGTTCTTGATGAAGATGCTTGTATCCTCACCGTTCTCGACTCTGTGAGTCTCCTTGAGGATGTTGGAGCGGAACTCGGAATCCTTTGCGGCAGCCTTGTCGATGATATCCGCGATATGACTCTGCTGGTCGCTGTTGAAGGTTATGATACCTATGGACTCGTTGTTCTTGCGAGTGGCAAAGATGTTTTTCAGCACCTCGACTATCTGCTTTGCCTCCTCGGTATTCTTTCTGTCCACCCATTTACCGCGTACCTTGTATCTTTCGATAGGACGGTCGTCACGGTTCTTGGATATATTGGGCGATACCTGCAGAGTACCGTTATAGAAGGCGTAATTGGAGAAGTCGATGAGCTCCTGATGCCTTGAACGGTAGTGATAGGTAAGGTTTGCGCTCTCGTATCTCGATACTGCAAGGTCGAGCAGGCTATCTACCTCGAGAGCCGCCTGTACCGAGTAGTCATCTATCGTTTCGGGATCGGCGCCGAGATAGCGCTTCATGAACGTAGCTGACGGACGGAGCTGCTTATCGTCTCCGGCGACGACTATCGACTTGCCGCGGTAGATGGTAGGTATGGTGCTCTCGATGAATACCTGCGATGCCTCGTCGAAGATAACGACGTCGAACAGATTTTTCGTCAGGGGAAGAAGGTTCGAGACGTTCTCGGGGGAGAGCAGCCAGCAGGGGAACAGGGTGAGTATGAATTTGGAGTAGACCTCCATAGTCTTTCTTATGGGCCAATATTTTGACTTCTTGGATATCTGGTACAGATAATCCTTGTTGTCCTTAGAGCTCTCGTAGAGCTCGTCGTACACGCGGCTGTTCTTGCCCGCGCAGAGCTTATAAGCTACGGACAGCTGCTGCTCCTTAAGCTTGTATATCTTCGAGGTGATGTTGTAGTAATCTACGAGCTTGGCAAGGTCGTCCTTACATTCCTCCTCGTATCTTATGACCTCGTGATATATCCTGATCTCAAGCAGCTTGTTGATTATATCAAGATAATTGGAGTAGCTCTTGCAGGAGGTATACGCGAAGTTGAGCACGTTTATCTTGTTCCTGTCAAGGCTCTCGAGAAGCTTATTGAAGTCGCGGATAGCGATATAGTTGTCAAGCGCCTCGTATACGTGCTTGAGATAAGCGGTGTTGCCGCGCAGCACGTTGTCGATGACCGCGATATATCCGTCCTCTGTGAGAACTCTCTTAAGACAGTTGTACTCGCAGGCAACCTTGTTTATAGCCTCCAGGGTCTCGATAAATTGAGCCTTTGTAGCATTTTTTGACCTTCCTCTGAACAGCTTGACGGGATATTCGAGCTTATTCTCAAAGCTGACGACCTTATTGATGGCCTTCTCGTCCTTGAGCGTGGCGTAGTAGGTCAGCACGTGTCTGTAATACGGGTATTTCGAGATGGCGAAAAGACCCTTTCTCGACTTCTGTATCTCCTCAAGCTCGCCCTTGACCTCGCTGAGCGTTCTTATGTCAAGGTCGGGCAGGGTACAGTCGATTATGGGATTCTTTTCCTTATCCTGCATGAAGCTGTAATACATCGCGCCGAGGTCCATAGAGCGGATGCCGAACATCGCGTCACTGAGCTCCTTGTAGCTAAGGGACATGATATCCTTGTTATTAAGGAGATTCAGATATACGCCGTATTCGGTCGAGTTTTTGGAGAGATTGTAGGATGAGGAATACATCTCCGCGAGCGACAGACCGAAGGGGCGCTTATCATTCAGCACCTTGAATATTATTTCGAGATCTTTCACCTCGGCTGCTATCTTATCCTCAAGCTCGTTGTAGTCGCGCTCGAGCTTTGATACGTCCTCAAGGCTCTCTATCTGATCTCTCTGATGAGCGGCAAGGCACTTTTCATAGAAGGATTGCTTCTCCTTTGCCTCGTCGGTTATGTACATTGCCTTGGCGTTCAGCACACCCAAGCGGTTGAATACGACGTCGAGCGCCGCCTTCTTCTGAGACACCACCAAAACACGCTTGTGCTTGCAGATAGCGTCGGTGATAATGTTAACTATGGTTTGCGATTTTCCGGTACCGGGAGGACCGTAGATGACCATATTTCCGGTCTTGTCGACCTTCTTGACCACCTCGGACTGCGCGTAGTCGAGCATTTTGACTATATAGCTGTTATCCGAGTGCGGTTTTTTGGATTTTTTAGGCTCCTTATGCTTTTTTATCCTGCCTTTGCCAAATCTCAGAAGCTCGCCGATAGCGTCGTTTGTGAGATTCTTTTTCTCAAGAAGCGTGTAGTCGTTGTAGATGGAGTTCGATATAGGCAGTCTTGCCATAACCGCCGCGTATCTTACCGAGAGCTCGTACCTCGTGTCGGGCTCCTTAAAGCTCGAGTACTTGTGTACATTGCTCGAATCGGGGCAGTCTATCTTTATATGCGCGTCGGCGAGATATCTTATGACGTCCTTTACCGCCTTGAAGCGCGACATACCGTCAAACTCAAGCTCGAGCTGATCGATATCTATCCTTTTTGACTGCGCGTATGCGTAGACGAGGGCGGGGTTTATGCGTGTTTTCTCTGCCTGATTTATACTGATTTCTACCGTTGACTCATCTATTACGTCAATCCTGACGGGAAAGAGGAGCAGAGGTGCCTTGATAAGCGTCTTTGCGGCACCCTGAGGAATACATCCGAAGACGAAGGGGTAGCCCACGTAAAGCTCGTATCTGCCCGTTTCCTTCTCTATTTCCTCTACCTCGCGCTTGAGCTCCTTGATCTTAGTGATCTCGCTCTCAATAGCGCGGGCGGCTTCCTCGCGGCGTATGCGCTCAAGCTTTCTGAGCGTCGCCTCATCGACGTTAAGACCGCTCTCAACGTCTCTTTGTATCCTTACTCCTTTATCGGAGAGGTCAAGATTGCGGAGAATGCTTGATTTTTCCTTGTTCGATATGACGGTGAGCGGGAATTTACCGCCCGACCACAGAAAGTCAACGAACTCGGAAATCTTTTCGTCACGACCCTCGAAGAGTCTGCCCAGATCGTAGGCACTCTTACGAACTATGCTCTTGAGATAAAGGCATTTGTTATTGCCGCCAATTTCGATAAGGCGTTCTTTGTAGTAAGTGTAAATACCTTTACCCATTGCTTTCTCCTCTGTTGAATTAGGACGTCAAAAACGTCCTTCAAAATCAATTATACCATACCCGTGTGAAAAAATCAACTGAAATAAACCAAAAAATAGAAGAATTTTGCGGTTTTTTTACAGGCGGTTTTGAGGCTCGGACGAGGTTTTGAAAAAACGGGCAAAATCGCGCCCTTGTACAAAAGATACAAAACGGCAAAACAAAATTTGCCATATTGACAAGTTGATTTTTTTTGCGCAAAATGTTATAATTATTATGATTTAAAATGCAAGCGCGCATATAAAGGAGAAAAAATATGAAAATGGCTAAAAGGATTTTCATCACTCTTCTGGTCGTCACGGTTATGCTTTCTTCATTTACGGTATCTGCGTCGGTCGTGGATTATACCGTTGAGGATTACGCTAACGTGCTTGAGTATTTTGAGGAGGAGATACTGCTCGACTACGATTTCACTGCCGATGACGCAGGCGAGTGGGAGCTCTTTACGAAAAATGCGGATCAGGTTGAGCAAAGCCTCATACCTACCGCCGAGGAGAATTCACTTGTCAGTAAGTATCTCTCCGTTGCCGTAAAGGGCAGAGAGAGCATTGTAGCTTATTACGACAATCACGTTTATTTCGGTTGGTCCTCGGATGAAGGAGTCGGCAGTTTCAACGTCGATATGACCGTCTCAGGATCGGTAAATGCTTCCTCCGCGGAACAGAATCTCCCGAAAATAATCGTTACGGTCGGCGATTCCGCTCTTGAGAGCCTGGATAGCGTGGACCTTGATAATACGATCGTCGCCATAGATTACAAGGCAGGCCGCTTCAGCTACCTTAAGGCTGTTACCGACAGCGAGGGCAACACCGTCGGTCAGACCTACGTTACCGACTATGCCATCGCGGCTGATTGCTGGTACAGCGTTTCCATTACGTACGACGTGAAGAACGGCGCGTCTGCCGTTACGGTTACGAATTGCGCCGATCCCTCGGATACCATCACCGTAGAGGACGGCTTCGTTCCATTCACGGAGGTTAAAGATATCAGAATAGGAGCTCACGGAAGTGACACCGGTACGTCGCGCGGTACCGAGATGAAGTTTGCGAGCCTTCGCGTCCTTGGCGGTGTTTATCACAGAGATCCGTCGAACAAGCAGGCAGACGTTGAAGAAAAGCTCATCTCCATGTACGATATGTTCAACGATAACGATTCTGCCATAGATGATAAGATTGCTATTTGTGATATCGTTGCCAAGATAAAGGGCTACGGCTTCACCAGTGAAGATCCCGATGTTCAGAAGGCAATAGACGAGCTTGGAGTAGGCGCGGTCGCTCTTTACAACTTCAGAATAGCAAGCTGCGTTGACGTTGTGGATACCCTTTCCACATACGCCGAGAAGAGAGCGCTCGTTGACGAGTGCCTCGGTTACGTCGAGGTGCTCGGTATGATGGATCTGACCGACACCGATCCCGAGCTTCTCGCTTCCCTTGAGGAGAACAAGCAGGGGCTTGCTGCTGCCGATGAAAAGCTTAACGGCGTAGAGGATGAGACACTGCGGTTCATAGAAGCGGTCAATTCCTACGTAAACATAGACATTTACAACTATCCCGTTTCCAAGGAATGCAGCGAGTACCTCAGCACCTATTCTCCCGATCCTACCTACAGCGAGGACGCGCAGGACGCTTACAATTTCTACAGCAAGGCTACCAATGCTTGCGCCGCCATTAAGGCGAGCGGCGATAAGTTTGTAGAAGCTGTAAGCATCGCGAGCAATACGGATCTCGACATCAATACGCGTGCTGATGCGTTCCGTCTGCTTTACGACGCTTACTACAATAACGAAACCTACCCCGGAGTTACCGAGGCTCTTGCGACATACGAGGAAATTTACGATGATTTGAAGGCGGAGATAGATTGCGCCGACAACTTCATCATGTACGTAGGTAAGGCTGACTTTGCGGCTTACGTTACCGCTAAGCAGGAGAATCTTGATAAGGCTCTTGAATATAAGGATATATGTAACAGCGATTACAGGGGAGTAGCCGAGGCAAAGGTTCTTTACGATGAGATCAGAGCTTACATAGATCAGCAGATCGAAAACGCGAAGGCTTATATCGATGCGGTCAACGCGCTCGACATACTCAACGGCGATGCTCTTACCGAGGGTATAAAAAAGGCGCTGCAGCTTCAACAGACAGGTAACGTTCTCGGCGTAGAGGGCGTTCCCGAGGCAAACATCAAGCTTGAAAAGCTGATTGCTTCCATGCAGCTTTCGGATAAGTATTCCGAGCACTTTATCAGACTCGTTAATTCCTTGGATAAAGCATCCACCGCGGCAGAGATCTATCCTATTCTCGTCGAGGCTAAGGAAGCGGAGTCATACGCCGATCAGAGACATGAGGGCGTGAGCGATGCATCCGAGAAGCTTCAGAATGCGATAACCGATTACAATAAGACGGTACAGTTGGCAAACACCGCATTTGAGACCGCTAACGACGCGGCGGCTAACACCTGCGGTATCGGCGCGGTAAATACCAACACCGTTAAAAATCGCGTTATAGCTCTTATCAAAAAGTTCTTTGATGAGGAATAATACGTAGAGCGTGACGTGTCGTCACCGCAATACAGGCTTTGGCGTTCTCACGTTTTCGCGCAACCAAAATAAAAAGGTGTATGATTCGTCGTACACCTTTTGCTTTTGATCGGATATCCCCTCTATACGCGTAAGTCACTAAAGCGCCCCTTTCTTCATAACCATATAGTATATAATAATGAAGTCGGGGGGTGACCGAGATGACGGTAGGATATGATTTTTACAGAACGGCGCACATGGTAAGAGCGTTCGCGAGGGAGGCGTTTGGCAAGCCGACGTTTGATTTTTTTGAGGAAGACGGCGAGTGCCACAGCTTTGCGGAGCTTCTTTTTGAGGCGTTTTTTGCGTTTGCCTCTGATCCTTGTTTTGCCGGCGGAGCAGCTGAGAAGATCCGCGCTATGGTTCCCGAGCTTCGCGACAGACTTCTGATCGATGCGGAGAGCATATATTTATCCGACCCCGCGGCGAGCTCAGTGGACGAGGTAATATCCTGTTATCCGGGCTTTTTCGCCATACTGTGCTATCGGCTCGCGCATGTCGTATACGGTCAGGGAACGACGGTTCTGGCTAGATTTATCTGCGAATACGCCCATTCGCTGACCGGTATAGATATTCATCCCGGCGCGAGCATCGGTGAGGGATTTTCGATAGATCACGGTACGGGAGTTGTGATAGGCGAGACCGCGGTCATAGGAAAGGGAGTTAAGCTGTATCAGGGAGTGACCATCGGCGCAAGGAGCTTTCCTCGGGATGAGAGCGGAGGCTTTGATAAAAAGAAAAAACGCCACCCCACGATAGGCGACGGTTGTACGCTTTATGCCAACGCGACCGTTCTTGGCGGAGATACAGTCGTTGGCGAGGGCTCTGTGATAGGAGCGAACGTATGGCTGACATCGTCGGTGCCTCCGGGAAGCGTGGTGTATTACGAAAGGAAATGATTATGAAGGAAGTCAGATTTTTGTACCCGTCATTGACAAGAAAGGCTGTGACCTTTACGATCGACGACGGAAACGTTACTTACGACAGGATGCTGCTTGATATACTGAAGCCTGCGGGAGTGAAGGGAACATTTAATCTTTGCTCGGAAATTCATGCTAACGCGCATGACGAGTGCCGTGAGCTCTACTCGGGCTACGGAATAGCGAATCACTGCAAGTACCATCCCCTTGTTAATTTTGACGGAGTCAGGCAGGTTATTTCGCCCGACGCTTTCGATCCCGAAACCGCGGATAAGGCGTGCTTGTACAGGGTTAAGGACAGAGAAGGGTTTTACTGGCAGATGCAGGCTAACGGATGGAGGCAGATGGCCTTTGCGGAGGATTATATTTCCTACGTGGCAGACGGGCAAAAAGAGCTTCGCGAGATCTTCGGCGCGGACTCGGTGAAGGATTTTGTCTGGCCTTACAGAGAGCAGGATAACGCCGAGGTAAAGGCGTTCGTGAGAAGGACCCATCGCTCGGCAAGGAGGACGGGATGTACTCTGGATTCGGGCGGATTCCCGATCCCCGAGGATAAGTATTCGTGGTCGTATAACGCAAACCACCTGAATTTGCTCGAGGTTATGGATAAATATGAGAAATATGCCGACGACGGAGGCTTGAAGTTCTTTGCGTTCGGTGTTCACTCGATAGATTTTGAGAGGGACGGTACGTGGGATGATCTCAGGCTCTTTGCGGATAAGTACGGAAACCGGCCGGACACGTATTGGTATGCCTCGGTAGAGGAGATCTTCGACTACGAGGAGGCTCTCGGCGCGTTAAGGATCGCCGACGGAGAGATAGTAAACGATAGCTCCTTGACGATCTACCTTGAGATAAACGGAAAGCCTGCGGCGATCGCTCCAACGGAAAGAATATATTTGTAAAACAAAAAGCACTTATGAGCATAACGGTAAAATTATCCGAGCTGTAAGTGCTTTTTTGTATAGCTTTGTTGCCGTAACGCGCGTCTTTAGATCAATCCTCGATCTTGCCGGCGTCGGGATATTTGCCGGTTATCTTAAAGCCGTCGATCTCAGAACGGCACATAGCGTTAAAAATGCGGTGCTTCACGCCCTTGTTGGTTCTTTCAAGCTCCGCGAGCAGATTCTTCATGTTCTCTCTTTCGGTAGCGTGATCCTCGGGACACGGGGAGGTCATGACCGGCATAGGACGCCTTCTTACGAAGTATTGTACGTCCTTCTCTGTGGCGTAGAGCAGAGGACGGATGAGGGTGAGCTTTCTGTTGGAAAGATAGGACTTCGGAGAGAAGCACCCCAGTCTTCCTTCAAAAAACAGATTCATCATAAAGGTCTCGACGGCATCGTCGTAGTGATGACCGAGAGCTACCTTGTTGCAGTTTGCCGCCTGCGCCTCGGCGTGCAGGGAGCCGCGCCGCATTTTGGCGCACAGAGAGCAGGGGTTGGGCTCCTTTCTGATGTCAAAGATTATCTTCGCTATATCCGTTTTTACAATTCGGTATTCTACCTTGAGTCTGCGGCAAAATTCCGCTATCTCCGAGAAGTCCGAGCCCTCGAAGCCCATGTCTATCGTGATCGCTACGATATCGTATTTTTTAGGATAAAAGCGGCGCATCTCCGAGAGAGCTGCCAAGAGCGTGAGCGAGTCCTTGCCGCCGGAGATCCCGATGGCGATCCTGTCGCCGTCATCTATCATATTATAGTCGTCAACCGCCCGTCTTACAAAGCTGAGCAGTCTTTTCATCTCATTCATATAACAAACCTTTCATCCCCGTCATATAATATAGTAATGAAGTATATGTGCGGAGGCAGATATGAGTATCAAAATTTATATAGACCAGGGACATAACCCGAGAGATTACAATACCGGCGCGGAGGGTAACGGCTTTTACGAGCAGGACATAACCTACGAGGTGGGAAAGAGGCTTTACGCTCTTCTTTCAGCCAATCCCGAATTCGAGCTGAGACTTTCCCGTCCCACCGAGGATACCGTCCTCGGCACCAGCAACGCATCAAGCCTTACCGCGAGAGTGCGTGAGGCAAACGCTTGGGGCGCCGATCTTTTCCTCTCGCTGCACACCAACGCATCTCTTAACGCGAACGCTACGGGCAGTGAGGCGCTGATATACAGCCGTTCGTCACGTACTGCGCTGGGCGTTGCTGAGGATATCCTTGAGGAATTAAACCTCGTTACAGGGCTGAGAAACCGCGGTGTCATAGAACGTCCCGGTCTTTACGTATTAAGAAGGACGAATATGCCTGCCGTTCTCGTTGAGATGGGGTTCATAACCAATCCCGCCGACGCGGAGCTTATGGCATACTCGCCCGAACTATTCGCGCGCGGAATTTACCGCGGGCTTATTAAATATTACGGTATATCGTAAGGCTGCGGCTCTTACTTCAGCGTGATCGAATCTATGCTGAGATATTCCTCGGCTACCGATACGCTCCTTGCGTAGAAGTCGTACGCGGCGCCGCAATTTTTGCAGTATACCTGCATGCCGTCGTCTGTGAAGCGCAGGTCGTATGAGCCGTTGCCGCAGGGGCAGTGCACCTCACCCTCTGCCTCTAGGTCACGCACGACAAAGTTGAGAGTGTCGTATATAGCGGGATCGGGAGGCATAGAGTCCTCGTCAACATCCTGAGGCTGTATATCCGAGACCTCGTCTGCTTCGAGCGAGATCATAATGCGGGAGAGCTCCTCGGCGGAGGTTTCCACTTCCTTTGCCACGGAGTCCTCATCGCCTATGAAGGCTATACCCATTCCGGAGTAGGGACAGCTGAACTTAGTGAGCTCGTCGCGCCTCATTATCTCATCGGCTACGACGTACGAGTGATTGCTTTTACAGTATACGCAGGGTACGGAAAGATTGACCTTGCCGTCGTTTTGCTTTTTAATGTCAAGCGCGGATTCGCCGCACGGGCATTTGAGCCTGAGCATATCCGATACCGCGCCCAGACCGCCGAGAAATCCAACGGTCGCGGTGGCGCAATCCGGGCAGCGATACGCTATCTGTGTTCTCTTGATCGCCATACTATATCCCTGATCAGCTCGTAGCTTCAATGGCGTCGGGCGCGTCCTGGGGCTCGATACCGAGGATCTCGCAGATCTTTACGAGCTCGTCTGCAAAGGCAACTGCCGCTCTGTAATCTCTCGCGGTGGTGAATACGCCGTCGGTAACCACTTCGGCATCGGTGAGAACGGCGTTGAGCATTTCGCACTCAAAGCCGGGGAAGCAGGTCGCCTTGATATTAGTGAGCATACCGTGTTTGCCGAAAATACTGGGCGCTGCGCAGATAGCGGCGAGATGACCGCCGTTGCGGAGAGTGGCGTCGATGAAGCTCTGGGTTACGGGGGATGCGTCGAGGTTCTTTACGCCGGGCATACCGCCGGGGAGGACGAGCATATCAATGTCGTCGAGCGGAACGTCGGTGGAGAGCAGGTCTGTCGCGACCTGTATACCGTGTGTTCCGGTGATGAGCTTTTCACCGGTAACGCTGACTGTTCTTACGTCTATATTGTGGCGTCTGAGTACGTCCACGGGAGTTATAGCCTCGAGCTCCTCGAAGCCGTTTGCAAGTAATACTATAACCATGATCGGATGGTCTCCTTTTCAGACAAATTCTTTAATTAACTGTAGCGCTTATTGTAAGGTGTTGATCAGCTCAGATCGACTCTTGAGAGCTTCTCGTGCCACTCGTCGAGCGAGAGAAGCACGTCACGCGGCTTCTGACCCTTGGGCTCGCTTACGATACCGATCTCTTCCATCGCATCGATATACTTTGCAGCCTTGCCATAGCCTATAGATAGCTTTCTCTGCAAGAGAGAGGTGGATACCTTTTTTGAGCGTATAGCGAGCTCGACTGCGTCGAGGAACTGTTGATCGCTGTAATATCCGCACTCCTCGCCGTCGTCCGCGATATCGTCCGCGCTTACGCCGCCGGACTTCTTGTTGCCGCACTTCTGCGCTGCCTTGTTGATCTCCGCGAATATCTCGTCGTCGTACGCGCCCTCGGACACCTGAGCCTTGAGGAATTCCATTACGTCCTCAACCTCCTTATCTGATACGAACGCGCCCTGAACACGAAGCGCCGCGGTTCTGTCGACCGGCCAGTAGAGCATATCTCCGCGGTTGAGAAGCTTCTCGGCTCCGCCCATATCGAATATGGTTCTGGAGTCTACCTGAGAGGTAACCTTGCAGGATATACGGGAGGGAATATTAGCCTTGATAGCGCCCGTTATGACCTGGACGGAGGGACGCTGCGTACCGATAATCAGGTGTATGCCCGCCGCTCTCGCCTTCTGCGCGATCCTCATTATGAGATCCTCAACGGGATCTCTTACCTGCATCATGAGGTCTGCAAGCTCGTCGATAACTATAATGATCTTGGGCAGCGGCTCGCCGAGAGAGGGGTTGAAGTTGACCTTCTCGTTGTACGCCTCAATGTTTCTTATATTGTTCTTTTCTATAAGCTCATATCTGCGCTCCATCTCCTCGACCGCCCACATGAGCGCGCCGGCCGCTTGCTTAGCCTCGGTGATCACCGGGATAAGAAGATGAGGTATTCCGCTGTACATTCTGAACTCAACCTTCTTGGGATCGATCATTATTAATTTGACCTCATCGGGACGTGCTTTGTAAAGCATACTTACCAAAATTGAGTTAATACATACGGATTTACCCATACCCGTGGCTCCGCATATCAGAGCGTGAGGATATTTTGAGATATCGCCGAACACGGGATTTCCCGCTACGTCCTTACCTATCGAGACGAAGGTTTTGGAGCTTGCGGCGCCGAATTCCTCGCACTCTATGAGCTCGCGCAGACGCACGTTTCTCGGGCGCTTGTTCGGTATCTCAAAGCCTATCGCCGACTTACCCGGGATAGGAGCTTCCATTCTTATACCCTCTTTCGCAAGGTTGAGGGCTATATCGTTGAACAGGTTGGTAATAGAATTGACCTTGACGCCTCTTGCGGGTACTACCTCGTATCTTGTGATACGCGGTCCGCGGTCAACTCCCTTTATGGAAGCGGTTACGTTGAACGAGGCGAGGGTGTCTATCAGTATCTTTGTGTTTTCATTTATCTCGCTGGTGTCATCATCGGTTGCGGGATCAAGACCGAGAAGATCTATCGGAGGCATCTTATAATTGGAGAAGTCGGGCTTTTTCTTTGCGGGCTTCTCCTCTTTTTTCTCTGCCTTTGCCTTGGGCTCGGGAATTACGGCACTGTGGTCGAATGGGGGAGTGTCGTAGTCCTCGTCCTCGTCGTAGGAGTCGTCGTATCCTTCGTCCTCTCTTTCGTCCGGGGATATCAGCTGACAGTCGTTCGAGCTGTCCTCGTCCTCCTCGGGCTCGTCGTCTCTGAGCGCGGAGAACATATCCTTATATCCTTGGACAACGGGATTTCTTTCCTCGGGAGGAATCTCCTCGGCTTCGTATTCTTCGCCGTCATCCTCCGGAGGAGAGAGCTCATCCTCGTCGTATCCGTCTTTTTCCCCGTCCCCGTCGTCGGAGTATTCGCCGTCGGCTTCCTCATAGAAGTCCTCATCGCTCTCGCCGACGTATTCTCTTTCGATCTTCAGGGTGCTTACGGGCTCGTGCTCGCTTTCTTTTTCCTCGAGGTTTATGACGTTCACCTCGGGCTCGGATATATCGTCAGGGGATACTGCCTGATACGGCTTGAACTCGGGGACGTATTCCTCGGTATCCTTGCTGTCAAAGTCCTTTGTTGCGGTGTAGGTGAATACGGGTTCTTCCTCTCGCGCGGGCGCCGGTTCCATTGTGAATACCGCCTTCTCGCGTTCCGTGACCTCGGGCTTTTCGCTTACGCTTTCGTAGGTCATGGGGGCGGGATCGCTCGCCGCGGAGTGTGGCATGTACTCGACCGTATCCGCTTTTCTTTCGTATATCTGCGCTTCCGGCTCCTCTACGTAGGGCACCGACGCCGGTATAGCTTCGTGTACGGGAGCTGCGTAGAACTCACGCTTTTGCTCGGGTTCTTTTTCTGTCTCGGGCTCGTAAGAATAGATGGTTTCGGGAGCGGTGAAGGCGGATTTTGTAAATACCGTGGCAGATGGCTCCTCTTTTATGCCGAAGCCTATGGACGTGTAATTTGCCGGCTCGGGCTTAGGGGGCTCGACGACCCGCTCAGCCTTATCAAAGGTAAATGAGGAGGTCTCCGTTTCCACAGCGCCCGCGCCGAAGCTTTCCTCCGTACGCTCGCGGAACGCGACGTTCTTGGGAGTTCCGGTGAACTCACCGTCGTTATCTACGGGAACGGCTCGCCTTGCGTTGATTACAGCCGCCTTTCGTCTTTCAAATTCCTGTATCTGTCTTTCTCTTTCGATCTCCGCCTCGGTAAGCTCGGAGATATCCTCGGTCACTCGTCTGGTACGGACTCCCTCGTCGAGCAGGCTTCTTGATGAGGGCTTAGAAGCGAGTTCCTCTGACATGACCATACCGAAGGGGTCAAAGCTCTGCGTGAATACCGAGTCCGCGTTTTCGTCGGCTGCCGCGCCCGAGGTGTCCTTTGAAAAGGCGGGCTCTGCGGGCTGCGTGTCATCCTTTACGGGAGTTCTTCCGATCTTGATGTCGGGATCATCGTACGATACGTTGACAAGACGTCTTCTTTGCGGAGCGACAGCGTCCGCGCCGTCCTCTGCGTCGGCAAAGCTCTCTGCGGCGTAGAACATCTCCTCCGCCTTTTCGCGCATCTCCATCTGCTCGGCCTCTTCCTTGCTTACCGCGCTCTTATAGAAGATCTTTTCGTGGAGAGTTGGGCTTTCCTCGGCATCCGACTCAGAGCGAGCCTCCATGATACCAAGCTCGGATACCCGGAGCTTTTGCATACCGTTATCCACAGCGAAGAATTCGTCGTCTGTCAGCTCGAGATTCTTTTGCTCCGCGTCGCGCTTTTTTTTCTCCTTCTTGGCGTTTTTGACGCTTCCGAATATAGCCTTAATTCCTTTTTCGATATAGGCGAGCGCTATTACGATAGCCTTGAGTATGTTGAATAAGACCTTGGATACGCTTCTCTGACCGCTCGCAAAGAAATAGGACACGTATATTGCGAGGATGGCGGCGGCAATGATAACCAGACCGACCCTGCCGAACACTTTTATCAGACAGTAGCCTACGATGCCGCCGACTAATCCGCCGCCGACGGAGCTCTGACCGTTTTTGAAGAACTCGGCGACGTCGAGCGCGAATTCGTCGTTCCAATATGTTATCGAGTAGGATAGCGCAGATATGAAGGTTATCGCTATGAGAGAGAAGATGACCCTTGATAGAACTCTGTTTTCATTGATATCGGAAGGGTAGAAGAAAGCGTGCAGGGCAAGCAGGAGCGGTATTGCGTACGCTCCGTATGAGAACAGTCCGAGAAAGACCGTTGATATGGCGTGTCCCAGCGCGCCTATGTCCTGCGTGATAAAGCAGAACATTGTAAATACGGCTACCGCAAATAGAATTATCGGTATCGCCCTGTGTATTCCGGTGAGTGAGGAATACTGTGCCGAAGCTTTTTTCTTCTGTGTCATTTATCTTAACCTCGTTTGAATTTATACGTTTTCGAGCGGGAAAGTGTCAATTTTTGTTAGAAAAAACACCAAAAAATTCCCTAAGATATATTTTAACAAATTTTTGTCAAGATTACAAGGGCTATTCCAAAATATTTTTTAAAAAATATCCGCGCTTCCGCCCGCAAGATATTTATAATAAGAAAATGCGCGAAAAACCTTGACAAACTAGCGCGCGTCTGCTAAAATATTTCAAGATAAAATTATAATGCCGTACTATTGCGTTTTTTCGCGCGGCAGATGGAGTGTGCTATGCTTTTATACAATTCACTTACAAGAAGCAGAGACGAGTTCGTACCCAGAGAGCCCGGCAAGGTTTCCATATACACCTGCGGACCTACGGTATATCACTTTGCTCATATAGGAAATCTCCGTACCTACGCTATGGAGGACGTGCTTGAGAAATATCTTCGTTACGCCGGCTATGACGTGACCAGAGTTATGAATATTACCGACGTCGGACACCTCAGCAGTGACGGTGATACCGGTGAGGACAAGATGCTCAAGGGCGCAAAGAGAGAGCATAAGACGGTTATGCAGATAGCCGAGTATTATACCAACGCTTTCTTCAGAGATGCGGATAAGCTTAATATTAAGCGTCCCGACGTTATCGAGCCCGCGACTAACTGTATCCCCGAGTTCATCACTATGGTCTCGGAGCTTCTTGAGAAGGGCTATGCCTATGAGGCAGGCGGCAACGTATATTTCGATACCTCCA
>CAYWPS010000006.1:0-45746 GCA_964460165.1 uncultured Ruminococcus sp.
CGATGACCGTCTTGGATACTCCCGTCTTGAGTCTGAGCTCCTCGATGGAATGTATCCTCTGACTGTCTCTGATCTCAACGATCTTCTGCGCCGCGGTATCGCCAAGGCCGGGCAATGAGTTGAATGGCATACGGATCATACCGTTCTCGGGGAGAAATGCGGTAGCGTGCGATCTTTCCAGGTCTACGCCGAGGAACCTGACACCCCTTGCCATAGCCTCTCTTACGAGATAGAAGGTCGACAGCTGCTCGTTATCCTTCGCGGTCGCCTGATTCTCCTTTATCTTAGCCTCAAGCGCGCCGATGGCGGAATTTACACCCTTATATCCTCCGATGGCGATCTCACCGTCGAATCCGCCGGGAGCAACCGTGAGGAACGCGGCGTAGAACTCCATAGGATAGTATATCTTGTACCAGGCAAGTCGTATCGCGGACATAACGTACGCTGCGGCGTGCGCCTTCGGGAACATGTATTTTATCTTCTTGCACGACCAGATGTACCAATCCGGAACGTTGTGAGCGATCATTTCCGCCTCCCATTCGGGACGCAGACCCTTACCCTTTCTTACCGACTCCATGATATCGAACGAGAGCTTGCTTTCAAGTCCGTGCGCGATGAGATAAAGCATAATACTGTCACGTGTACCAACGACCTCGGAAATAGTACACGTGCCTGCCTTAATAAGCTCCTGCGCGTTTCCGAGCCATACGTCAGTGCCGTGAGTAAGTCCGGATATCTGAAGAAGATCGGCAAAGTTCTTCGGCTTTGCCTCAAGAAGCACCTGCTGCAAGAAGCGGGTGCCAAACTCGGGGATACCAAAGGTAGCGAGCTGACTTCCGCCGATATCCTCGGGCGTGATACCAAGCGGCTTCGTTGACTCAAAAAGCTCGTATATCGTCCTGTCGTTCATCTTAACGTCAAGAACGCTCGTATTCGTATATCTTTCCAGCATCTTATACTTAGTCGGAATATCGTGACCGAGCTCGTCAAGCTTGAGTATCGTATCGTGCAGATACGAGAATTGGAAGTGAGTTGTAACGGTGTCGGCGTTAGGATCGTCAGCGGGGTGCTGAACGGGACTGAAATCATAGATATCGTATTCGTTGGGAATTACTATAATGCCGCCGGGATGCTGACCCGTGGTACGCTTGATGCCTACGAGGCGAGTGACCATATGCGACAGCTCTGCCTTAGGTATTTTTATCTGTCTTTCGTCAAGATACTTATTGACGTATCCCCACGCGGTCTTGTCCGCGAGAGTACCGATAGTACCCGCTCTGAACACGTGACCTTCACCGAAGAGCTCCTCGGTATATTTATGAACCCTTCCCTGAACGTCGCCGGAGAAGTTAAGGTCGATATCGGGCGACTTATCGCCGTAGAAGCCGAGGAAGGTCTCAAAGGGAATATCGTGTCCGTCCTGATACATCCACTCACCGCACTCAGGACACTGCTTATCCGGCAGATCGAAGCCGGAGCCGACCGAGCCGTCGGTAAAGAACTCACTGTGTCTGCACTTAGGGCATCTGTAATGCGGGGGCAAGGGATTGACCTCGGATATACCCGACATAGTCGCTACGAAGGACGAGCCGACCGAGCCGCGCGAGCCAACCTGATATCCCAAGCTCTCGGAATACGAAACCAGCTTAACGGCTATCATATAAAGCACTGCAAAGCCGTTATTTATGATCGAGCTAAGCTCCTTTTCAAGACGCTTCTCCACTATTTCCGGCAGATCGTCGCCGTACCACTCGTGCGCTCTTTTCCAGCAAGAGCTCTCAAGCTCCTCCTTCGCGCCCGGGAGATCGGGCTCGTATCTTCCCTCGGGTATAGGGCGGATACGCTCGCACATATCCGCTATAAGGTTCGGGTTCTCTATAACGACCTCGCGCGCCCCGTCCTCGCCAAGATAGGAGAACTCCTCCAGCATCTCATTCGTCGTACGCACGTAGATCGGCGTCGGCTTGTCCGCGTCCGCGAACTTCATGCCCGCAAGGAGTATGCGTCTGTATATCTCATCCTCCTCGTTGATGAAGTGAGCGTCGCAGGTGGCGCACACGGGCTTGCCAAGCTTCTTTCCGAGGGCGTATATCCTGCGGTTGATATCCCTCAGCTGCTCGTCGTCCTTAACCTTTTCATCTGCGATGAGGAAACGGTTGTTCGCGATAGGCTGTATTTCGAGATAGTCATAAAAAGAGGCGATATCCTCGATCTCTTGTACACTTTTGTTGTCAATTATAGCCTTAAACAATTCTCCCGCCTCGCAGGCAGATCCGATAATAAGGCCTTCTCTGTGCTCCTCGAGAACGGTCTTGGGTATTCTCGGGAAGCGCTTGTAATATTTGAGATAGCTGTACGATATGAGCTTGTACAGGTTCTTGAGTCCCGCCTTGTCCTTTGCAAATATGACCATGTGGTTGGTCGGAAGCTTCAAGGGGTCGGAGCTCTCGCTCATAGCGTCGACCATTCTCTCGAAGGTATGTATGCCCTCGCTCTTGAGTCTGTCCATCATCACGAAGAATATTTCGGCGAGCATCTCTGCGTCGTCCGACGCTCTGTGATGGTGGAACTCGTGGAGCTGATAGTGCTCGGCTATAACGTCGAGCTTATGCTTCTTAAGCTCGGGGTTTACGTATCTTGAAAGACCTACCGTATCAAGATAGGTGTTCTCAAACGGAATACCGTGACGGTCGGCGGCTATTCTGATAAAGCCGACGTCAAAGTTCGCGTTGTGCGCGATAAGAAGTCTGTCGCCTGCAAAGCCGAGGAATTTTTCGATAGCCTCCCTCTCCTTTATCTGTCCCCTGACCATATCGTCCGTGATAGAGGTAAGCTCGGTGATCTCCGGGGGTATCGGCTCCTCGGGATCGACGAAGAAGTCGATCGTGTCGAGCACTTCACCGTTCTTTATCTTTACCGCGCCTATCTCTATTATCTTACAGTTTCTGTTGGAAAGACCGGTCGTCTCTATGTCAAAGACGATCATCTCATCATCAAACGACGGATATTTAGAGCCGAAAACGCATCTTGCGGTATCGTTGACGTAGTACGCCTCCATACCGTAGAGTATTTTTAAGCCGTTGTCCTTGCCCGACTTTTGTGCCTTTTCAAGCGCAAGCATAATTTCGGGGAATGCCTGCACGTTTCCGTGATCGGTGACGGCTATCGCCTTATGTCCCCATCTTATAGCGGTATTCACCATCTCATCAGGGGTGATGATAGCATCCATCTGTGACATATTGGTGTGGAGATGAAGCTCTACTCGTTTTTCTTCGGCGTCGTCGGTTCTTTCTATTTTGGATATTTTCTTAATGCCTCTTGGCATGATCTGCGGCTCGTTGTCAAACTTATCCCTGCGCATTTTGCCAAAGACCGCAATATGCGTGCCGTATTTAAGCCCCTTGAACCACTCCATCTTATTCTGGTCGTTCTCGGTAACGAACTTGATATAAGTACCGCAGGCTCCGTCGGATATACCTATGGTAAAGGTGAATCTCTCGCTGCCTCGGATATCCTTCATGCCGGTCTCGAAGACCGTACCGAGAAATACCGTGTTCTGCGTGCTTTTCTCTATCTCGGAAAGAGGGGTGGGGCGTACGATGTCAAAATCGTCCCCGTAAAGCAGCTCGGACTTGCTCGTATCGTACGTGGTTGCGCCCATCTTGTAAAGGTGCTCGCCTATTACCTCGTTTTTACCCGCCAGAGAGGATATGCCTACCCTGCTCTCGAAGCCATAGTGAGGATCTCTCGCCTTCGCCTCAGCCTCCTGATGCTCGAGAGCGATCGCCCGCTCGCGTCTTTGCCTTTCCCTGTTTTCTTCCTCTGCCCTGACGAGTATCTCCTCTCGTCTTTTTGTCATCTCGCGCTCAAGCTGCTCTGCTCCGTGACCCGCGGTGATGACTATTTTCTTCTTGATGCCGTATCTGCTGAAAAGTATGTTGGAAAGGATAGCCTCCGTATTCGCGTTTTTAACGAACTCTATACCCGTGTCGT
This sequence comes from uncultured Ruminococcus sp., assembly GCA_964460165.1. Classification (GTDB taxonomy): domain Bacteria; phylum Bacillota; class Clostridia; order Oscillospirales; family CAG-272; genus UBA1740. The sequence goes on from CAYWPS010000006.1 coordinate 3,994, forward strand.
AAAAAGGAAGCTCTATACGCATAGTATCTCCCTCGTCTGCGTATCTCGCGTAGGTGAAGAATCCGTGAGTGACCGCGCCGCAATTGGCAGCCTCGCAGGTTATCTCGTCAAAGCGCGAGAGCTCGTATTCCTCGGGCGGAAAATGCGGTATGATCTTAAAGCTCTCGGCATTGTAAAGCGCGCGGCACTCGTCCTCTATCTCGTAGAGAGCTTCTGCGTCGCAATGTCTTGCAAAGCTGAGCTCGACCTCGACTCGCATGGGAGCTTTAGTGTATCTGAATTTCGCGTCCGTGGCGCTCTCGAGCAGCTTTCGCTTCTCGGGAGACGGGCTGTATCTTGTAAAAACGTCAAAAAAGCCTTTGGTCTGCATACCTATTATTTCTCCTTGGATCATTTCCGTTGCCGCACCCGTTTATCTTTGGATATGCGAGCATTTTACTTTAAATCTTCCGTATCATTTTTATGCTTATTTCAAATAAGCTCCTTTGATCTCGGTGATGAGCTCGTCGACCAGCCTCGGCTCCTCGACCTTTCTTATTATCTCGCCTTTTCTGAATATAAGTCCCTCTCCGTTGCCGCCCGCTATACCGAGATCAGCTCCGCGCGCTTCACCTGGCCCGTTTACGACACAGCCCATAAGAGCGACCCTTATATTGAGGCTGTCAAGCCCCTCTTGTCTTACGCGCTCCTTGAATTCTTTGAGAAGGCGTATCAGGTCTATCCCCGTTCTGCCGCAGGTCGGACAAGAAACGATATCCATTCCGGGATCCTTCGCCATTCCTACCGCCTTCAATATCTCCCTGGCGGCGTATATCTCCTCTACGGGATCATCGGTCAGTGACACGCGCACGGTATCACCGATGCCCTCTGAAAGAAGCGTGCCTATACCTATACTGCTCTTTACTATGGCGGCGCTGCCGCCGCCCGCCTCGGTGACGCCGAGATGCAGGGGATAATCGGTCTTCTCCGCGAGGATCCTGTTCGCCTTGATCATATCCGTAACGGTGGATGCCTTGACCGAAATGACGGTATCCGTGAAATCAAAGCGCTCAAGAAGCGACGCGTGGTACAGCGCGCTCTCCGCAAGCGCCTCGGGCGTGGGAGCGCCGTATTTCTTCAGTATATGCTTCTCAAGCGAGCCTGAATTGACGCCTATTCTGATGGGAACGGAATTTCCTTTGCAAGCCTCAACGACGCGCCTGACGTTCTCGTCACTGCCTATATTTCCGGGATTTATCCTTATCTTGCTGACTCCGGACTCCGCCGCCGCTACCGCTATCTCGTGGTTGAAATGTATATCCGCGACCAGAGGAACTGTCACCCCGCGCGAGATGAGCGCCTCGAAGGTCCTGACCGACTCGAGATCGGGCGCGGTTATACGCACGATATCACATCCAGCCTCCGCAAGCCTCATGACCTGCGAATAGGTAGCGTCTATATCGTGTGTATCGGTATTAGTCATTGACTGTATGGAAACGGGGTGATCCGTGCCGATCCCGACACCGCCGACGTAAACCGAGCGTGTCCTCCGTCTTTCATTTGAGATACTCATATCTTTCTCCGGAATTTTATCTTAATTGACTCACAAGGACGTCAGAATATAAGCGCAAAGGTGTCCTTGAGTAAAACTATTATCATAAACGTAAAGAGTATAGCAAGACCGACGGCGTTTATTATCCCCTCTATCCTTGCCGGTATCTTCTTTCTCGTTATCATCTCGATAAGGATCGTAATTAGTCTTCCTCCGTCAAGCGCCGGGAAGGGCACGAGGTTCATAAAGCCGAGGTTCATGCTTATAAGAACGGTGATATTGAGAAGCGAAAGGAAGCCTGCCGCCGCCGCATCGCCTATTGCCGCCGAAATACCCACAGGACCCGATACAGCCTCAAAGGTGTACCTGCCGGTGATCAGATCTACGATAGACTCCCAACACATACGCATAACGAGCGCCGCCTTACGGAAGGAGAGCGAGAATACACTGAAGAAATTTTTTTCCTTATACCCCGTGATCTTGAAATCTATTATACCGAAGGTCTGCCCCTGCTGCTTGGTTGTCGGGAAGGTGACGTCGTAGATGGTAAGCTCGTTGCCGTCGCGTATAACGGTAAGATCTACGGGCTCGTGACCGTAGCGCATTATCTGATACGAGAGCTCGTCGTATATCCTGACGCGCTTGCCGTTTACGGCTACTATCTCGTCGCCGTACCGAAGATCAGAGTCGCTTGATCGATAAGCGGTATCGAGATCCTCGTATCCGAGCTCGGAAAGGAGCTCATCCTCCATCGGCGCGCCGTAGGTGGTATTGCCGATATTGATAAAGCAAACGATGATGACCATGGCGATAAAGCCCGCTACGATGTTGACGGTGGCGCCCGCCGCGGTTATGATAAACCTCTGCCATGCAGGCTTTTTATTAAAGGCGTTAGGGTCGTCGGAATCCTCGTCCTCGCCCACCATAGCCACGAAACCGCCGAGCGGCAGGATGGAGAGCTTGTATTTTATCCCCGTCTTTTTCGACTCATAGCTGACGAGTTCGGGGCCGAAGCCAAGCGAAAACTCGGTTATACTCACATTAAAAATACGTGCCGTTATATAATGTCCAAACTCATGAATGAAGATCAAAAATTCAAATACTAACAAAGCCACTATTACGGTTAGTATTGGTCCCAAAATCGTTATCCTCCAAGATTATATAGATATTTGAACGCATTTGTTTACAAAATGCGGCATTTTTTCATATGATCATTTTTTCAGCTCTTGCCCTTGCTTCTCTATCCGCGGCTATTATGCCCTCAAGCGAATGTGTGCCCGACGCATAATCCATGCTCTTAAAGGTATCGGTCACAATTCTGAAAATATCCACGAAGGATATCCTGCCGTCGAGGAAGGCGGCGACAGCCACCTCATCCGCGGCGTTCATGACCGCGGGCATAGCTCCGCCGAGCGTGATAGCCTCCTTCGCGAGATCAAGGAAAGGAAACGCCTCGCGGTCAGGACGGCGGAAGGTGAGCGAGCCGATCTCAAACAGGTCGAGCTCTCGCGAGGCGCCAAAGCATCTGTCAGGATAATCCACTGCGTACTGCACGCACATCCTCATATCCGGTACGGAGAGCTCCGCGACGACGCTATTGTCAATATATTCCACCGCTGAATGAAGTATGCTCTCCCGGTGTACCGCTATCTCTATCTTATCCGCGCTGACACCGAAAAGATGCACCGCCTCAATGATCTCAAAGCCCTTATTCATAAGCGTCGCGCTGTCAACTGTTATCTTTTTACCCATTTTCCAGGTTGGGTGCGCCAGGGTCTCTCCCAGTGTCACCGACTCGAGCTCCGCCTTCGTCCTGCCGAAAAACGGTCCGCCGGATGCGGTAAGTATGATTTTCTTTATTTCTTCCCTTTTTCCGCTTTTCAGCGATTGGAAGATGGCGGAGTGCTCGCTGTCTACGGGGATTATTTCCACTCCTCTGTCCCGTGCCGCGCTCATCACTATGTCGCCCGCTATTACGAGTGACTCCTTGTTGGCAAGAGCAAGCCTCTTGCCGCTGTCAATAACCGCGAGCGACGGTATAAGTCCCGCCTCGCCCAGTATGGCGTTTATCGCGACCTCGCTATGCGACGCGGATACTCCCTCGATTATGCCTGCCTCGCCCGAGAATACCTTTACCCCGGTGTCCGAGAGTCTGGTCCTAAGGTCGCGCGCAGCCGACTCGTCAGCCATGGCAACCGCGCGGGGCTTGAACTCTCTCGCATACGCCTCGAGAGCGCCGACGTCACGGTTAGCGGAGAGAAAATCGACCAAAAAGCCGCGCTCTCGCGCGACGTCCAATGCCTGTCTTCCAACGGAGCCCGTAGCTCCGAGAACCGAAATAGTCTTTTGCATTTTCTCTCCCTTCGTCAATAGGATCCGTTTAAAGCGGTCGCTATCGGGGGTGTCGCCGTGGCAGAGAAGCTAATCTCAAAGCCGTATGACACCCCCGATCACGCTTTTGAATCAATATTTATAAAAGCTATTATACAAACGGCGGGAATACGAGACATACCGCCATAAGCACCGTAGATATCGAAAGAATAGAATCGAATCTATCCATTACTCCGCCGTGTCCGGGGAGCATGCGGCTGTAATCCTTGACTCCGTGCTCTCTCTTGATGAGCGATGCCCAAAGGTCGCCTATTTGCGAGATGATGGAAAGGGTAAAGCCGAGAAGCGCAAGAACAAGATATCTTGCGTTAAGCCCTGTTGCGCGCTCAACTATAAATCCGTAGAGCATACAGCCCAGAACAGCGAAAAGAATACCTCCGAGCGAGCCCTCGACAGTCTTCTTTGGGCTAAGGTGAGGCGCAAGCCTATGCTTGCCAAAAAATCTGCCCGTGAAATAAGCAAAAATGTCGCACATCCACGCCGCAACGAATACGAGACCGAAGATATACACACCGTTGGGCATATATCTGGTAAGCGACATTGACGTAAAGGAGACCGTAACGTAGGTAACGGATATGAATACAGCGGCAATGTCGCCAAATTCAAGTATTCTCTGCTTACCGTCCTCGGTACGCTCCTCATTTTTTCTGACGGTGATCTCCTTGCCCACCACGCATACCGTGATGAGATAAAGCAGGAGGGCGAAGATCGCTCCTCCGAGCACCAAAATGTATCCCGAGGTGTTGCCTCCCGTGAAGAAATCGTGAGCGAAAACGGGAAGAAGACCGGCAACTAAGTATGCCGGGACGGATATTTCATATCTCTTCTCAAACCCGAATACGCGGAGGATCTCCCATATAGCCACCGCGGATAACAGACCCAAAAAGATCGGGTAAACGATGTACTCGGAGAGCAAAACGATTGGTATACCTACGACGCCGATGCCAAGCGAGGTCAATACTCTTTGTTTCATTTAATTATCCTTCTTTTGAGTTTTCAGTAGTTCTTTTTTCACTTAGCCTCGTCCTCGGGGTCAAGTCCGCCGAAACGGCGTTTTCTGTTATAGAACGCCTCAGCAGCTCTGATCACTCCCTCTCTGCCAAAATCGGGCCAGAGAGTATCCGTGACGTAGAGCTCGGAATAAGCGCTCTGCCATATCATAAAATTAGAGAGCCTCATATCTCCGCCCGTCCTGATTATAAGATCGGGATCAGGAGAATCCGAGGTGTAAAGACGGCGGCTGATATCCGCCTCGGTCACCGGGGAGCAGCCCTCCCTTATCGCCTCGTTAACAGCTCTGACGATCTCATCTCTGCCGCCATAATTAAGCGCGACGTTGATTATATGAGATCTGCCGACAGACATGTTCTCAAGCTCTGTGCATTTTTTGCGCAGCCGTTCGGGCAGGAGCGACTTATCGCCTATGAATTTCACAGACGTATCGTACTCGTCGTTGATCTCCTTCACCCTATCGAGATAACCATAGATGAGATTCATAATTCCGTCAACCTCATCCTTCGGTCTTCTCCAATTTTCAGTGGAGAAAGCATAGAGCGTAACGTGATGAACGTCAAGATCATTAAGCGTCTCGATAACTTCCTTGATGGCTTTAGCACCCGCCTTGTGTCCCTCGTTTCTCGAAAGACCGCGAGCCTTTGCCCATCTGCCGTTACCGTCCATAATTATGCCCACGGACTGAAGTCTGCCGTCAGCCCCCGGAATATCAATTTTGTTTTTCTTGATCACAGACGTTTACTCACTTTCTTCTAACTAAACAAAAGCTGGGATTTTTTCGAGATAGTTGCCACGTACTTCTACCCGAAGCCGTATATAATATACGGCGAGCTTGGCAGAATAAGGATGAAATATCCGAAAAAATCAGATTTCCATGATTTCCTTGGTCTTGTCGGCGGTAACCCTATCAATCTCCTTGATGTACTTATCGGTGAGATCCTGAACAGACTTGTCGCTGGACTTTGCCTCGTCCTCGGTCATTTCGGAGTTCTTTTTGAGAGTCTTTACCTTGTCGTTTGCATCACGGCGGATGTTACGGATAGCAACCTTGGCATCCTCGCCCATCTTGGAGATCTGCTTGGAAAGCTCGCGGCGGCGCTCCTCGGTGGTGGGGGGGAAGGAAAGACGGATGCAAGAACCGTCATTCTGGGGATTGATGCCGAGATCGGAGGTGAGAATAGCCTTCTCGATGCCCTTCATAATCGACTTATCCCAAGCGGTAATAACGATGGTACGTGCGTCAGCAACCTTGATCTCCGCGATAGAGGAGATGGGGGTAGGTGCTCCGTAGTAATCTACCATAATTTTCTTAAGAACGTCGGGGTTAGCTCTGCCTGCTCTGATGGTGGAGAGGTTCTCGCTGTAATTAGCAACGCTCTTCTGCATTTTTACTTCATAATCTCTGGTATCAAGCTTCATTTTCTTGCTCCTTATATGTATATTTTATTTTAACGATCAACAGTTTATTCAGCGGTGATGACGGTGCCGTCAACCTCACCGCGAACAGCTCTCTCGATATCGGTGGGATCCTTGAGTCCGAACACACGGACGGGAGTTCCGGCGGAAAGCGAGAACGCCGTGGCGGTAGCGTCTATCGCCTTGAGATTCATCGCAAGCACCTCGGTAGCCTTAACTCTCTCAAGCCTCTTGGCATCCGGATTTTTCCTGGGATCGTCGGTGTATATATAATCTACGTTCTTTGCCATAAGTATGGCGTCAACACCGATCTCTGCTGCTCTTACAGCGCCCGCGGTATCGGTAGAGAGGAAGGGAATGCCAAGTCCCGCTCCGAAGATAACGACCTCGCCGCGCTCAAGGTGAGCGATAGCCGCCTCCGCGGAATAGTTCTCCGCAAAGGGAGCCATGGGAACGGCGGTCATTACGACCGCGTGCTTGCCCGCTCTTTCAATAGCTTCCTTCAAGCATATCGCGTTGATAACGGTAGCAAGCATACCCATTCTGTCAGCGGAGGTACGATCCATTCCGCCGCCCTGTCTGCCGCGCCAGATATTTCCCGCGCCGACAACGATAGCCATTTCGTATCCGTCGCTCGCGCACTTGACGATAGATGCCGCAACCTTGTCAACGAAGGCTACGTCGTAGATTTCTCCGGAATTATTTGCCAGCGCCTCGCCCGACAGCTTCAAAAGTACTCTTTTCATAGCTATTCTCCTTACGAAATCTTATTTTTAAGGCTGACCGCAAGTCTTGCCTTCTTCGCGATATTCTCAGAGGTAAGACCGTATATCTCGAGAAGCTCGGGAACCTGACCGCTTCTGCCGTAGGAGTCCTCTACACCGACACGGAGGACGGGAACGGGACAGCTCTCGGCAACGACCTCCGCGACCGCGGAGCCAAGACCTCCTATTACGCTATGCTCCTCGGCGGTGACGATAGCGCCGCTTCTCTTTGCCGCCTCGGTTATGAGGTCGGAATCGATCGGCTTGATCGTGTGGACGTTGATAACGCCCGCGTCGATGCCCTCCGCCTTAAGTATATCCGCAGCCTCAAGCGCGAGGTGGACCATATATCCGGTGGCGACGATGGTGACGTCCTTGCCCTCACGGTAGGTGACGCCCTTGCCTATCTCAAACTTATAGCCGGGGAGAAGCTCGGGTGTAAGATCCGGAACCGCGAATCTGCCGAATCGCATATACATAGGACCGTAGGTGTTGATAGCAGCCTCAACAGCGGCGTAAGCCTCGGTAGCGTCGGCAGGACAGATAACGGTCATGCCGGGGATGGTACGCATAAGAGCGATATCCTCGTTACACTGGTGTGTCGCGCCGTCCTCGCCTACGGTGATACCCGCGTGAGTTGCGCCAATCTTAACGTTGAGGTGAGGGTAGCCTATCGCGTTACGCACCTGCTCAAAGGCGCGTCCCGCGGCAAACATTGCGAAGGAGGAGGCAAACACGGTCTTGCCCGTAGCTGCGATGCCCGCGGCCACGCACATCATGTTGCCCTCCGCTATACCGCAGTCAAAGAATCTCTCGGGAAACTTCTTCTTAAACATTCCGGTCTTGGTAGCCGCCGCAAGATCCGCGTCGAGAACCAGGAAATCATATTTTTCACCAAGCTCGGCAAGCGCTTTGCCGTAGCTCTCTCTGGTAGCCTTTTTATCTGCCATTTCAGTCACCTCACTTCAAGTCTTCTTCAATCTTCTTGAGATCGTCGATCGCAACGCGATAGAGATCCTCCTTGGGAGCCTGTCCGTGCCACTCGCACGCATTCTCCATATAGGAAACGCCCTTACCCTTCACCGACCTTGCGATTATAGCGGTAGGCTTACCCTTCACGGCGCGCGCCTCCTTGAACGCCGCCTCGATGGAGTCGAAGTCGTGAGCGTCCGCCGTGATAACGTGCCAGCCGAACGCGCGGAACTTTTCGTCGTGAGGCATAGGGTTCATAACCTCGGTGATAGGTCCGTCTATCTGAAGTCCGTTGAGGTCAACTACGCAGACGAGGTTGTCAAGCTTGTAGTGAGCGGCAAACATAGCCGCCTCCCAAACCTGCCCCTCCTCGCTCTCGCCGTCGCCGACGATCGAGTAAACTCTGTATCCGTCACCCGAAGCCTTAGCGGAAAGAGCCATTCCGCACGCGGCGGAGAAACCAAGTCCGAGCGAGCCCGTAGACATATCCACACCGGGAACTCCCTTCATATCGGGGTGTCCCTGAAGTCTGGACGCGGTCTTACGGAGAGTAACGAGCTCTTCCTTAGGGAAGAAGCCGCGCTCCGCGAGAGTAGCGTAAAGCGCAGGAGCGGTATGTCCCTTCGATAATACGAAGCGGTCGCGGTCCTTGTCCGAGGGATTCTCGGGATCGACCTTCATCTCTACGAAATAAAGGTAGGTAAGCAGATCCGCAATAGAAAGAGATCCGCCGGGATGGCCGCACTTCGCGTTGTACACCGACTCGATTATGCCGAATCTGATATTGTTTGCCGTTTTTTTCAGTGTTAGCTTAGTAGACTGTTCCATAGCTCCTCCGGGAAATCATAGTTTTACGCCTATTATTTTACAATATATCGCGCGAAAAGTCAACTGATTTTCGCACATAAATAATTTTTAATAAAGAGGAATTACAAAAACAGCGGGGACACCGTTTTTTCTACGGCATCCCCGCTGTTTTTCCGTCTGCGTCCGAGGATGCAGCCGACTGTTAAACGTTTATCAGTAAATAACTCTGTTGTAGTACTGATAGATGAACATGGGAAGTGCAAGGACAACGCCGAAAATGATAGCGGTCGTCGCAGGATCCATATTGAAGCTGAGAGTATAATCGAAGAGATGCTGCGCAAAAACAGCTATTCCGATACCGCCGATAGCGGCAGTGATCAACATCTCAAGGTACTTACGAAGAAGAAGCGCGATAACAACGGCAACAGCCGCGATACCGATGGATAGCGGGAGATTGCCCTGAGTCATCGAGGTAAGCTCTACAAGGAAGATCGCGTTGAAGCAAATGTTGTAAACGTCAAAGCCTATGCAGCCGATGTAAACGACATTGTAGATCATTCTCGACATTGCGGCAGCAAGAACGCCGACGGCAATACCTACTCCGAGAGCAGGGATATCGGGGATAAAGGTCTGAAGAAGAGGAGCTACCCAGTAAACTGACGCTACAAAGCCGATCGCAAAGAGAAGCACGAATCGGATGACGTTGATAAGACGTCTGCCGAACAGTCCTACGATAAGGCAGATAGCGATAACCGCAAAGGGATAAAAGTCTCCGAGCGCGCCAACAAATCCGTCGAAAGCAGCGCTGATAGGCGCTACCGAGGGCTCGTTCATAACCGAGTCTAAAATTGATGTGAACATATCAAACACCTCGCAAAATATTTCATCACATTAGATTTTAACACAATATCGGGATAAAGTCAAGCGATTTTTACATTTTTTAGCGACACAAAAGGGAAATGAGGCGTATGCCGAAATTTCGTCTTTCCTAACGCTCGAGTGACGGATAAAGATTGTATATTATCTTTCCTGCCTTGGACGCCATGCGAACGGTCTGCGCAGCTCCGCTGTAAGACCTCGAAACGTAGGCGATCATCATATCGCACTCGTCGGCAAGACGCTGATTGCGCTCCTTCATGCAGTCGTCGCGGTACTCGTCGCAGACGTATTCTATCTCATCCGCGTTCGAAAGCGTATATTCATAGAGACTGACGCTGGACGGCGACCAGGAATCGCTCTGATTTCTGCACGGGAGGATGATGCGCAGACGGACGTCGGGATGCGAGAGCTTGAAGCGTATGACCTCGCCTGCCGCCAGCGTATCAAACCCAAGCGCGCCGCCCGTCAGAAAGACCCTGCACCCGCCCTCGTATGCGAAGGCGATGGCTCGCGAGAGGATATCTTCAATTTTTCCCTTGTGCCGTTCTTCGATTTTTCTGTGTCCGGTAAAGGCGCAAGCTTGCATTTTTAACTCCCCTCCCATTTTCTCTTTTGATCATTTTGTCGTTTTTATGTGTTATTGTGCTAACTCAAGTTGTCAAAAACGCTAATTATTCAAGCTCAAAGGCTCCGGTGTAAAGACTGTAGTACTGACCGCGCTTTTCTATTAATTCCTCGTGAGATCCGCGTTCGATTATCACACCGTGATCAAGCACCATGATAACATCGCTGTTCTGAACGGTGGAAAGACGGTGGGCAATAACGAACACCGTACGTCCGTGCATAAGCGCGTCCATACCTCTTTGCACTATCTGCTCGGTCCTCGTGTCTATCGAGGATGTAGCCTCGTCAAGTATCATTACGGGCGGATCCGCAACCGCCGCTCTGGCTATCGCGATAAGCTGTCTTTGACCCTGCGAGAGATTAGCTCCGTTGCCGGTGAGCATGGTGCTATATCCCTCGGGAAGCCGGGTTATAAAGTCGTCCGCTCCCGAAAGCTTTGCCGCGGATATACACTCCTCGTCTGTAGCGTCAAGCTTTCCGTAGCGAATGTTATCCATTACCGTACCGGTAAACAGATTGGTGTCCTGAAGAACTATGCCTAAGGATCTGCGAAGCGAGCTCTTTTTTATCTTGTTTATGTTGATTCCGTCATATCGGATCTTACCGTCCGCGATATCGTAGAAACGGTTGATAAGATTTGTTATCGTGGTCTTGCCCGCGCCGGTTGCGCCTACGAAGGCAACCTTCTGACCGGGCTCGGCATAAAGCGTTACGTCCTTGAGAACCGGCTTGCCCTCGTCGTATTCAAAATCAACGCCGGTCATACGCACGTCACCCATAAGAGGAACGTACGTGATTGTGCCGTCCGATCTGTGAGGATGCTTCCACGCCCACTTGCCCGTATGCTCGCGACATTCGACGAGCGTGCCGTCTATCTCTCTTACGTTAACGAGAGTAACGTATCCGTCGTCGCGCTCCGCCTCCTCGTCAAGAAGCTCGAAGACTCGCGAAGCGCCCGCAAGACCCATAATAACGGAGTTTATCTGATGGGATACCTGGCTGATGTTGCCGGTAAACTGCTTTGTCATATTAAGGAAAGGAACCACCAGGGCTACGGTGAATACCGCATTGCCCGCTCCGCCGAGGGAGAGGTTGGGGATGCCTGATATGAGAAGCGCGCTTCCCACTATCGCGACTATGATGTAAAGGATGTTTCCGATATTTCCGAGGATAGGACCGAGGGTGTTGGCGTATCTGTTCGCCTGCACAGCCTCGTGATAGAGCTCGTCATTCACCTTGTCAAAGGCGATCTTGCTCTCCTCTTCGTGACAGAAGACCTTAATGACCTTCTGACCGTTCATCATCTCCTCAACGTAGCCCTCGGTCTTGCCGATAGCCATCTGCTGACGGACGAAATGACGTGCCGAGCCGCCGCCTATCTTAGACGTCACAAAGAACATAAGACCGACGCCGAGGAACACGACGAGAGAGAGCCAGACCGAGAGCGTAAGCATTACGCAAACAAGCACCGATACGGTAACCACGGTCATCAGAAGCTGAGGTATACTCTGAGATACGAGCTGACGGAGAGTGTCGATATCGTTGGTGTAATAGCTCATTACGTCGCCGTGATTGTGAGTATCAAAATACTTGACGGGAAGATCCTGCATCCTGTCAAACATCTTGTCACGGAATTTCTTGAGCGTGCCCTGCGTTATCGTGACCATCAGCTGATTGTAAGTAAAGGATGAGATAAGCGAAGCAAGATAGAGGCATCCCAGGATCGTAACCAGCCTGAATATCTTGGCGGATACGTCGCCCCAAGCGAGATTTTCAGCTACGGCAACGCCTATCTCCTCATATACCTGGCGCATAAAGAGCGCGGGTATAGCGCCGATAGCCGCCGAAAGCATGATGCAGCATACCGTAATAGGAAGAAGTCTCGGGTAGAAGGTGAAAAGCTCGCGGAGAAGCCTTTTGAACGTGCCCTTTTTAGCCTTTGGGCGTGGCTTTTTACTCGGCGCCATTTGCTTCACCTCCTGCGTTGTTCTGTGAAAGGTAGGTCTCGCGATATACTTCGCATCCCTCCATAAGCTGATCGTGATTACCGAGCGCAATTATCCTTCCGCCGTCAAGGACCACTATCTTGTCAGCATCCTGCACAGAGGAAATTCTCTGCGCTATGATAAGCTTGGTGGTCTCGGGAATGTACTCGCGCATAGACTTACGGATGAATGCGTCGGTCTTGGTATCGACCGCGCTGGTAGAATCGTCGAGAATAAGTATCTTAGGCTTTTTCAGAAGCGCTCTTGCGATGCAGAGCCTCTGCTTCTGTCCTCCGGAGACGTTTGCTCCGCCCTGCTCGATGTACGTATCGTATCCGTCGGGGAAGCTCTCGATGAATTCGTCGGCACAGGCAAGATGACACGCATGACGCATCTCCTCATCTGTTGACTCCTTGTTGCCCCAGCGCAGATTCTCCTTTATCGTACCGGAGAACAGAACGTTCTTCTGAAGGACTACCGCAACGTTATTGCGCAGAGATTCGACGTCGTAATCCCTAACGTCAATTCCGCCGACCCTGACGGAGCCCTCGGTTACGTCGTAAAGACGCGATATGAGCTGTACAAGAGTTGACTTTGACGAGCCCGTACCGCCGATAATTCCCACAGTCTGCCCGGAGGCTATCTCAAGATTTATATCGGAAAGCGCGTATCTAGATGCGCTCGCGGAATACTTGAAGCTGACGTTGTTAAATTCGATAGATCCGTCCTTGATCTCGGTAACAGCGTCGTTTTTGGAAACTATTGTTGACTTTTCAGTCAAAACCTCGGTGATTCTGCGAGCCGACTCAATAGACATAGTTATCATAACGAAGACCATAGAGAGCATCATAAGGCTCGAGAGTATCATGAAGCCGTAGGTAAGCAGAGCGGACAGATGCGCTACGTTAAGCTTATCCGCGCCGGTGGACACCACCACGTACGAGCCCATCGAAAGCACGAAGACCATAACAACGTTAAGACAGAGCTGCATGACGGGATTGTTGAGCGCCAGCAATCTTTCGACCTTAGTAAAGTCGATGCATACGTCATTCGACGCCTTGCCGAACTTATCCTTTTCGTAATCCTCTCTTACGAAGGATTTTACGACCCTCATACCCTTTATGTTTTCCTGAACCGAGGCGTTAAGGTTATCGTACTTTTTGAAGACCTTGCGGAACATAGGCATCGCCTTACGCGCTATTCCGAATACGGCAAAGCCGAGGATGGGAATGACCACGACGAAGATCCAGGCGAGCTTTCCGCCGGTGATAAACGCCGCGACTATCGCGAAGATGAACATAAACGGCGAGCGTATCGCCATACGTATTATCATCATATAAGCGTGCTGTACGTTGGTAACGTCGGTCGTAAGTCTCGTAACGAGCGACGAGGTGGAAAATCTGTCAATATTCTCAAATGAAAAATCCTGTACGGAGTAGTACAGATCGTGGCGAAGATTCTTCGCGAATCCGCAGGACGCCTTCGCAGAGGTGATACCTGCTATCGTGCCGAACGCAAGCGAGAGCAACGCAAGAATGACCACGACCCCGCCGTACTCAAGCACGGTGAGGATATTTACGTTTTCCTGCGACTCAAGAAGCTTTACCATCTCGGCGATGACGAAGGGGATCACGCACTCAAGTATTACCTCAAAGAATACTAAAATAGGCGTCAATACCGAGACAAGCTTGAATTCCCTCACGCTTTTAAGTAAAGTTTTTATCATGTCTTGACCTTTCCGTCCGCTTGACCCGTGAGACGCCCGATCCGCGTCGGCTCTTGATCAAACAGACTAAATGCGCGAAAACGGAGCTTTCATGTACCGTTTACTACTGCGCGCATAAAATTACAGCATATATTGTATCACTTCGTACCATTGATGTCAAGGCGAAAATCAATGTTTTTCGCGGTTTTGAAAAACTTTACAAAAGGCGAAGCGAAGCTGTGCGCGCGCCGCGGAGTACGGCTTTGGGGATCAAAAAAACGCGAGGCTTACGACATATGCAAAATTTCAAGGGGCTGTCTCAAATGCAAAAAATGAGACAGCCCCAAAAGTTTGATAGGGGGTAGGCAGATTTGAGGAAAAAGCCCCGCTGGTTTAAATTACGCGATTCCGTACCTTTCCATAGTATACTCTCTCGCGGTGACCGTGTACGCCTCGAGAGCGGTAAGAAGATCGCAGAGCGTACCGTTCGCCTCTACCGCCACGGTGTAGTACGCGCCGATACCGTAGCTGCAGCTTCCTATGCTTTCACCGCTTTCGTCAAACGCGGTAATGGTAAGATCGCTGCCCATATCATACGCCTTCATTGCGAGGGTATATATGTCCGTATCCCCTCCGCCGACCATACCGTTTGCGACCGTGACCGTCTCGGTAACCGTCGCGCCTCTGAAGTTGACGTAGCTGATCTTGAGCGTTCCGCTGAAATCAAGCCTGAATCTGAAGGCGAAGCCGGGCTTTGCGCCAAGCTCGAGATATGCCGATCTTACGGCGCCGCTGACCGCCGAGGTATCCGGCTGATCCGCGTTAAGCCGTATATCGTTCTTCGAATCGGCGTAGGCGTCAGCTATCAGCCTGCAGGACGCCTCGGTGATCCTGTCGCCGGAATACGCGGCTGCCGAGCCGATATATTCAACTATGGCGGACATGAGCTTCTTCAGCTTCGGAGTTATAGCGCCGCCTTCCGCGCTTTTCAGTATGCTGTTGGCATAATTAAGAATAGAGGATACCGCGGTAACGTGCACGCCGTCCGCGACGTTGACGACTACGGAGAACAGCTGATCCGCGTTGTGAGGCGCGATATCGTCGATCACGACCGCGTAGTAGGCAGCGTCTTCGCCGTTTACGTTCAGGGTCACCTGCTTTAACGAGGATTTGTCGACCTTCTCGCCGTTGACCATAATATACTCAATTCCGTCGGTGTACTCTACGAAGAAATTGATCTCAAAGTCGGAGTTAAGCGATACGCTCATTCTGATATCCAGATCAGCCTTCTCGGTGCTTGCGAATACGTAGCTTTCACCGCCCTTAAGAGTGCCCCCGTGTAAAGAATACATGTTGTACGCGTTGCCGTCCGCAAGCGCGCTCCTTGCTTCCTCGGTGGCGTAGGGAACGCTGCCCTTCACCCAATACTCCGTGACGTCAGCGCTGTCGCCGTTCCACTCTATGAGCGATGCGTTTTCAGCACGGACGACCATCCACGAGTATCCCGCGCTTCCCGTTCTCGCGAGCACGTGCTCGCCCACGGTCGCGACCGCGTCGTCATCGTTATAATCGGAGGACGCAACGCCATATTCAAGGTCGCGCGCTGCGAACGCCGCACCCTCGACGTAGAATATCTTTCCGCTAAACACCGATGCGTGATCGGTCTGCGAGGTGCTGTCGGGGTAGCTTACGTTTGCGCTGTAGCCGAAAACGTTATCGGCATCAAAGTAAACCTCACCGAGATATACTCTTATGTGATCGACGTTACCCTTCATATCGGCGGATATCTGGGTTCCGTTGCTCTGCTCAAGCAACACTGCGGCACCGGCGTCAGGCGCGATAACGGTCACACCGCCCTCAAGAACCAATCTCGAGTTATCCTTGACGTATATAGCGCGGCTGGTGCCGGTATATCTCACGCTGCCGCCGTTGAGCCTCAGTATACCCATCCTTGTAACGTCGGTAATAGAGTTATCCACACTGTTGTATCTGTTAGTCACTGACAGCGCGTGCGACTTAGCGGCGCTGTAAATATCGCAGTTATTAAAGCTGCACATGCCCATACGAACATCCGTAAGGTTATATACGGCGGTTATCGTAACGTTATTGAAATTGGACTGCGAGTAGTTGCCGTGCATTACAAGGTTTGACTGCGTTGCCTCTACGTTGATAGCTCCGGGGCCGTAGACGTTGAGCGTCTTGCCTTCGCCGAGCGCGAACAGATGGTCGGATACGTCACCCGAATAGTAGGTCACCGTGTATCCGTTGAGATAAATATTGGTGTTCGTGTATACGTCGTGTCCCGTGTCACCGTCCGAGGTGTCGTCGATACGGAAGCTGTTGGTAACCGATATCCTCTTGTGCGCCGACTTAATAGCGGCGGTAAACTCAGAGGCCTGATCCTCGGTGTATCCCGTGATAGTACCGTCGCTTCCGACGGTCACGAATATGCCCCCGTACTCCGCTCCCGTAAGGAAGAACTTTGCGTTGGCGGAGGTGACGATAAGCTCGTTTTCATCAAGTATTTCCCCGCCGTTCTCACGGGACCAGCAGCCGGGCTGCGTCATGACGTATCTGTACGTTCCGTCGCTGTTTCTTCCCTCTCTTATCGTGGACGCGGTGAATACGTCGCTGACATCCATTGAAAACGGCAGGCTGTTATTTACGTCAACCGTATAGACCACACCGTTTACAACGTAGCTGACGCGCAACGTTCCTTCCTTATACGTGTACTCACTGCCGTTCGTTACACTGCAGATAAGAGAGTCCGAGGTAGCGTAGAATTTATATCCCTTGGTATTTACCGTTATGGGTTTTTCGATCGAAAGCGGGGACGTGACGGGAATGAGTAGCTCCGCATACTTATACTCTCCGCTGTTTATCTTCGTCTCAAGATCCGATACCGAGTCGGCAAAGACCGCATCCGAGCAGATGCTTGCCTGAGTCTCGGTCTCACTGGCTACTGTATCTGACGTCCAGAAGTCAACGAAGGGTGAGTCGCCGTCCGCATCGGTGCTCGGTCCATCCGTCGTGTATAGCTTAGCAACACTGCCGCCGAGGGATAGCTCGCAGCTCTTCCCCTCCCAGCCGCTGATGCCCGCGCTGCCCGTCGCCTCGTCCTTCATGTAAGCATCAAGCTCCGTGTAGGCGGCAGTGTAGGTCCTGATAACCACGTTGTCTATCAGGAGCTTGCCTTGGCTGAAGCTTCCGTCCGCGCTGATCACGAGCTTAAGATCCTCGTAGCTGCGGCTTCTGTAATTAAGATCCACCGTCTTGAGATCATCGTTTACGTATACGTAGAGGTCGTCCGTCGCCTCGTCTATAACGACGGTCACGCGGCTCCACTCATCCGAGAGCCCGAGAGACGTAAGCTCCAGTGATACGTTGGGATAGATATCCGTGCCCCAGAGCTCAAGCCTTGCCGAGCCGTCGGCGGTAACGAGGCTCTCGAGCTGTCTTACGTCAAGCTCGGCGACGAGAAGTCCGTCACCTATGCTAGCGTGCTCGACCTTGCCCCCTGCGGCAGCAAGAGTAACGCTCGACGATCGGCTCGACGAGGTACTGTACATGCCCATCGCGTTATCGCCGTCAACGAGAGTATTGGCATATCTGAAATTACCGCTTTCGGACTCAAAGCTGCCGATACCGGTATCATCGAAATTCTTGTACAAGAGGACCTTACCGTCGTAATTATTGGGATCCGCCGAGGCGCTCCACGAATCCATATCCGTCCAGGTATATCCGACCTCGTGGTTATCACCGGGAGCCAGCTCCTCAATAACCACCGCGAGCTTCATATCCGTCACTCCGCAGCATGCTACGGTAAGCTTCTGCCAAGCGTCGTACTGCTTCTGCTCGCCTCCGCCGTTATCGGTGGAATAATTACCGGTATCGTCCGTTCCGCTAAGCAGGATATTCTCCGCCGAATAAGCGCAATCCATGACTGTGAACACCGCGGACGCGGTATCGTCGTTGCCCGTAACTATCGAGCAACGGATCACCGTCTCGCCGTCAGTCAGATACGCCGTCTTGCCGTCGGCGGAGAGAGTGATATCAATAGCGTCGCTCACGTGCGCGAACCAATACGCCGTATGCGCGTCGGACGATCCGAATTTTGTAAGTCCCGGGTTGAAGCTTATCTCATCCTGAATAACAACGGTGCTTCTGTCATTCGTAAACAGCAGTCCGCGTCTTGCCGAGGTCGCCTTGCCCGTGAAGGCGGCGCTCTGATCGAGGATCGCGTAAGAGCCCGCCGCTCCGCTCTCAACGTGCTTGGTTATCTCGGCGGAGCCGTACTGCGTTATATCCGTGCCGTTGCTTTCAAAGGTTACGTATTGACCGTATTCAAACGAGTCGGTACAGACGGTATTGTTACCTTCCGCGCTCGTCGGATAATACTTAAGGCTCGATATCAGCTTGCCGTAGCCGTAATTGTACACGCTGTAATTATCGCAGCCGATATCCTGAAGCCACCTTACGCCGTTGTTGTAGTAGACGAACGCGCCGGAATCTATCTGTCCGTGATCCGCTATGTATTCACCGCCCATGAAGGCGGCGTATATACTTCCCGATTCCCAGGAATCGCGCACGGCATAGCCCTGAATACCCTCCATATACCGATCAAGAGGCATCAGTGCGATATCCTCAGCGTCAACGCCCGCGTCGTACGCGAAGGTGTCGTACATGGTGGGAGTGACAACGCCCTTGGTGATAAGATACTTTCTGTAAGCGGTTATGCCGTCGTCACCGGTCACGGCGCCGTAAATTCCGTTAAGAGAGGTGTCAAGAGAGCCGTCGCCGCTGTGGTCGTGGTATTTCCACACGTCACCGTCGGAGGACTGAACGTAGTAGGAGAAAAGCGCGGTGGTATCAAGACCCCATGCGGAAGAAAGTCCGAAATCCGTGCCCAGAGCGGTCCGCATGGCGACCGCGGCTCTTAAAACGGCGTTCGTTCCGTACGACCAATAACTCGCAGACTCAATGTACGAGCCGTCGGGAATATACTGCTTAAGGCCGAGCGCCTCGAGGTGGCAAAGGTTGTTGTTGATGAGCCATACGCACGCCTCCTTAACGGTCGTGCCGCCCACTATACCGGACAGCTTCTCAGTTCCGATCTGATAGCTTGAAAGCGCCGTGTTTGTTGAAGATGCGATATTTGTTTGCTTATTGCTTATAGTGATGCTTGCGTACTCCGACGCGTCGGTTATAAGAGCCAGAGACGCTATTATCATACCGGAGGAGCAGACGCCGCTCCAGTTATTCTCCCTATTCTGATATACGAATCCGCTTTGCCCAAACACCGAGTTGTACCATGGACAATAAACCGAACTTTGAGTGGTAGATCCATGCAGGGGCACGTTGTATCTATACGAGGATATAACGCCCGATACCACGCCTTTTGTAAACAAAGCGTTACGCACGGCGGTCATTTTCGCGGAATCCGTTTCTTTCCACACATTGTAACACCAATCGTACGCAAGAGCCATTGAGTACGCGGCATCCGCAGCGTTGAGAAAGTGTCCCACACCCCAGTGCTCCCACTGAGATATGGCTTCCGCGTAATTGAGAGCAAGGGTCGCGTACTTTTTATAGCGCGTCACCTGGTACGCGTACGCAAGCTTTGATATTCTGAGCGTATGATACGCCGATTCATTCTGACGTCCGCCCGAATCGTAGCCGTTATTCGATGAGTAGGGCATTTCATAGAGATAGTCCTGACCGCTTATACATCCCGCGGCGGTATTCAGAGCTCCGTCATCATCCGTCGAATACACAGCGTAGATTCCGTCCGCCTCAGCGACCAGAAAGTCAAGATACTCCTTGAGCACCTCATCCTGCGTCTCGCCGCTCTCAAGCTCTCCGCTCCACTGTCTGTGCAGATAGTCAAACTCTGTCTGATCAGCCATGATATAGGGGTGGCTCAGATCCGTAAGACAGGATGACGAGGCGGTAAGAGCGCTGTAAAGGGAGAAGGACGTATTGGATTCATAATCCGTGAGATGATCGAACAAAAAACGCTTCATGATGAGTATCTGCGTATCGTTCGACATATCGCTGAACACCGTATCGGTCGTATCAACAGCGATGAGATTCATGTTTGAAATATTGACGTAATATCCCGTGTATATCTCATCTCCGTCGATCGCGGCTATACATTCTACCGTATCACCGTTGGCGTTTTTCACGTCCTGCGCGCGCTTGAGAAATAACTCGTTTGTCTTGAGAGCATCAACGCCGATATTGCCAAACGCGGCGGAGATAAGCTCCGTGGGGATATAGGTTACGCCGTTGATGGCGAACGCCTCGCAGCCGCTGTCGCTCGTTCCCTTCTTCCAGCTCGCGCTCTCGGCGTCGTAATATCCGTAATTCCCGGAGCCCGCCTTGAAATATCTCGCGTCGGTGTAAGCCGCATCTGCGGTAACTCCGGCAAGATCGATTCCGAAGTCCGGAATAATAGGAACAAGCAGGCATAATACGAGAACAAAGGAAATGACCCTTGTTAAAATTCTCTTGTTCATTGTTTCTTCCTTTCAAAATCTGATATAGAGTCCGCGGCAACGCGCGGTCCCGTGCCCGTCCGCGTTTTTGATCTGCGTAACGACGCGCCATCAGGACCGATATCATGAGGGGGAGAAAGACCTCAGGATATCATTCCTGCATCGGCGCTCGGTTACAAAAATAAAAACCGCCCTGACGAGTACTGTGGAAATTACATCTGGCGAAGGGCGCAAAAAAAGCGCCATCCGCATGAGTAATCTCATCCCTCTCGGGATAGCAAAGGCGTGACGGAACGCAAAAAAGCCCGTCGCATCCTGAGCTTGACTCATTACGGCCGGTGTGAACGTAATCAATAATTATAAAACCGTAGTAATTCTAACACTTACCCGTAAATTTGTCAAGATGTTTTAAAAAGTTTTCCCGCGCTTATATCACTTTTGTTAAAAATCACGAAAATAATATAAAAGTTTTAGCTCTTTTGTGAATTGAAAATTTCCTCTCAATGTGTTAAAATACGTTGGAAATGAATTTCGGCAGTGTTGCGGCGTGACCGATATATTATAAAACCGACCAACTAACTTCTTTAAAGAAGGGATTTTTTCAATGAAAAAGCAACGCAAGATTTTATTGCTGCTATCAACCGTCTTCCTGCTGTTCGGAACGTCCCTGTTCTCCGTTTATGCAGATGAAGCGGCGGCAGCAAGCGAAGATGATATATTTACGCCGTCCGTAGTATTCAGCGCGGAGAACGCGAGCAGTCTGCCAAGCGACAGCAACGCTGCTTTGGGCGTAAGCTCGGCTGATCGGCTTGATAACGATATAGTTGCAAATAATGCTTTGTATGTGGCAGGCGGTATGAATTGGCTAAGCTTTTATACGGCTACCGACGCAAGCTCAGCCAATACGTATATACTCGCGAGAGCAAACAAGGACTACGCGACAACAGGCGGAAATAACTATCTGCAGGTAGGTACGGCTTCCACAGAATTCTGTATCGGAACAGACGCTTCGGCATACTACGTGGTAGATATCGATATTGGTACTCTCACCGAGCTGATACCCGACATCGACATTCAGTGCATGAACAGACAGACAGAATCCGGTGGCGGATTTCCCTTCTCCTCGCAGGTCAAGCTCGGACAGTATCTTGAAAGCAACGAGGAGTGGTCACACTTCACCATCGTCGGAGATATTAAAAACGATACGCTCTACGCCTTCGTAAACGGAGATCTGGTTTACAGCGGAGGAAAGTCATGGGGCACGAACGGAACGGGAGCAAGCGGCTCAAACGGTCAGTCCTATCTCTTCCATACGGGCTTCCGTTTACAGTTCCGCACCGGCGCAACGACCGCCGCTGTCAGCGAGGGCAATACAGTGCTCATCGACGATCCTTTCGTAAGGTTCTATTCCTCCGCATCAGAAGCAGACAACCTTATTACCGCCATAGAGAGCGGCGATCTTACCGGCTGGTCGCTCTACTGTTCAGGCAGAGGCGGCGAAAAGCTCCCTGCCGCCGCAACGGTAAACGGCACGGATTACTCTAACGAAAACAATTTCCTCTCCCTGCTCTCCTCCGGCGCAGCATCGGGCAGCGAGATCGAGATACGGCGAGATATGTTCACCGACTTCACGGTCAACTTCCCGTGTACGCTTACGACCAACGGATATGAGAACTACGACTTTGCCGTAGGCTATATGGAAGAGCTGATCTCGGGCAGCACGTACTCGGTAAAATACACCGAAGAAAAGCATCCCATAACGTTAACAATAAACGGTGTTGAGGTCACTACAAGAGGCGTTCTTCACGGTGCAACGCTCGACACGTGTATGGAAAACAGCGACGAAACCCTGGACGATACTATCGTTTACGGTAACGGTAAGGTATATACAGGCGTCACCTGGGACGACAGTATAGACTGGACAACAAAAATACGCGGCGAATATGAGATCACGGGCACCGGCACGGAGGTTGAGGGCTACGTAGTCCACAACGGCACCAGCATAGTTACGTCATCGTACGGTACCATGGCCGCGGCGCTCACCGCGGTGTCGGAGCTATACATAATACTCGCATCCGATCAGGAGCTTTCAGCTGCTATAACCACCAACGGCACGAAGCACCTGTATCTGAACGATAACAGCATAACTCAAAATAGCGGAGAAAATCACAGCATCGTGATCTCAAGCACCTCAAAGCTGTATATCCAAGGTCCCGGCACGGTAAACGAGCCAAACGCCACAAGCACATACAGCTTCATATTCAGCGGTCAAGCTAACGCTTCAGCATATATAGAGCTCTCGGATATCACGGTCAACACCACGCATCACTTCCTCCAGCTCAGAGCGGGAAGCGCCGTCGTGAAAAACTGTACGGTCAACGCTTTCGCCGCGAAAGCATCGGAGATGATCACCGTCGGAGAAAGGTCGACAGCGGCGGTAAATCTTGATATCATAGACTCGAGGCTGAGCTTCACACATAAGACAGCCAACGCCGCGGTCCTAAAGCAGATTGTGAACGAAACAGACCAGGCTCACGTCGTAAACATCAAAGGCTCGACCATCACCTCTCAGCTCGCCCTGTTCGACCTCTCCTCGTCTGACAACTTCACCGTAAACGTCACGGACTCGGTTATGGTGGCAAAGGCATTGACCACTGTTATAAGCAGCTCAAATACTCAGACGCTCGGCACGATCAACTTCATTGACAACGTATATGTAAACGAGAGTTTGCAAAATCTCGATGAAGCGACAATTGACGGGCTCACGCTTGTTAACTCAAACAATCATCTCGCCCCGCTCTGTTACTCAAAGAGCTACGCTACGGTCACGTGGGCGGACAACTCAACCGAGTACTGGGCGGATGGCTCTACGCCGGTAAGAGACGGCAGCTTCCCCATTGTCAGCGAGGTCGCGGCAGGCGAGTCCTACGACTTCAGCTCCCGCTACGAGACCGCGCCCTTCTCTCTCAAAGCAAACCTTACGCTTGACTCCGAAATATCCTTCAACCTATACACGACCAAGGACGCCGTAAGCTGCGTAACGGTCAACGGGGAGAAAATGACCGCGACCGACAAGAGCATTGGCGGTACGGTCTACGACTGCTTCACCGTAAGGATGACTCCCGCCGAGGCAGTAAGCGCGTTTGACGTAATATTCACACTCGCTGACGGCAACTCGGTAGCGCGCACCCTTTCGGTTGCGGATTACGCCGCCCTGCTCTGCGGCTCGGACGTAAGCCTTGTCACACGCGAGCTCGTATCGGCAACGCTTAATTACATCAAGTCGTCGGCTATGTACTTCGGTATCAACGCCGATTTCACAGAGATAAATTCACTTCTGGCATCCTATCCGGTAAATGAGTTCGAGATCCCCTCGGCTGAAAAGGGCTCAAGCGAGCTTGACGGCTATATCGACAGCGTTCAGCTCGACGTACAGGGCAGTCTGAAACTCCGCTTTAACGCCCTTGACGGCGCTTCCCTTACCGGCATAAAATTCACGGTGAACGGCAGAGAGATCGAATACACCGAGGCGAGAACCTACTGTGAGGTAAGCCTCAGAGCTTATGAGATGGCAGACACTATCACCGTCTCGATAGGCGACGCTGGCTGTACGTACAGCCTGGCTGTCTACTTCACGTCGGCAAAGGCGCTCGCAGACTCATCGACGACGGCGGCGCCCGCTCTCAGCTGCGCCGCGCTGTTTGACGATAACAGAGGCGATCTTGCCACCGCGATGTACTCCTACGCCATCGCCGCAAGAGCTTACAGCCCCGTGATCTAAGGAGGATTCGCAAGATGAACGATTTAACCGTCTACGAGACTCCGAAGATCACCATAACGGCGCTCGACAGAGAGGATATTATAACCGCCAGCCCGGACCTTGACACTCCCGACATATCTGTCGATTGGTCCTGATCATTATTGTGCTTACCGTATGAGGGGAACCGTGTTTTTGCACGATCCCCTCGTTTTTTATCGGTTATGCCTGAATCCGACAGCCAAAATCTCCGTCTCCGGCTTTTATCCGGCTTTTATTTTTCTGCCTATTGACAAATCGACA
This sequence comes from uncultured Ruminococcus sp., assembly GCA_964460165.1. GTDB lineage: Bacteria > Bacillota > Clostridia > Oscillospirales > CAG-272 > UBA1740. The sequence continues at coordinate 28,639 of CAYWPS010000006.1, forward strand.
CAGCTATGCTATAATAATTAGCGTATATGCTTTTTGCATAATTTTTTCGGAGGATATTATGGACGACGGCGACGGGGAAACTTGTCATAGTATGAAAATAACGCTTATTCGTCAGGCTTAGCCGCTAGTGTAGTTGGTTACGCCTTTTTTTGCTACTCTCCGATAAATTCATATCGCTTCAAGTAATAATTATATATCTGAAAGGAATTTATTTCTCGTAAAGAGGAAGGATCAAAACTTATGTTAATCATTATCCTACTCTGCGTTGTGATGTCAGCGTACTTCTCCGCCACGGAGACCGCATTCAACACCTTCAACAGAATCAGAGTCAAGAATCTGGCTGAAAAGGGCAATAAGCGCGCCGAACGCGCTCTTGAGCTTGCAGAAAACTACGACACCCTCATCTCCACGATTCTTATCGGTAACAACATCGTAAATATTCTCGCGGCATCTCTTGCGACCATCTATTTCACAGATCTTCTCGCAGGCGGCTCTGCCGCTCAGTTCGCCACGACCATCTCCACCGCCGTGATGACGCTTATCGTCCTCACCTTCGGCGAGATATCTCCCAAGACTATCGCGAAGCAGTCACCGGATAAGTTCGTGCTGTTCTCTACACCGCTTATCTCCGCGCTCGTAGTTCTCTTTAAGCCCCTTTCCTTCGTCTTTAAGCAGCTGCAGAACCTTCTTTCCCGAATATTCAAGGCTGACGAGGATCAGGGCATGACGGAGGAGGAGCTCATCTCCATCATCGAGGAGGCTGCCGAGGACGGTAACATAGACGAGGAGGAGAGCACGCTGATCAAGTCCGCGATCGAGTTCAACGAGCTTGAGGTCGGCGACATTTTCACGCCGCGTATCGACATCACCGCGGTACGCTCGGATATCAGCAAGGACGATCTCGCCAAGGTATTTACCGAATCCGGATACTCCCGTATCCCGATCTACGACGATGACCTCGACAACATTCACGGCATCGTATATTACAAGGACTTCTTCTCCGACGCAATGAATACGATGATCCCGATATCCGAGATCGTTAAGCCCGTTATGTACGTTACGAAGACGCAGAAGATCAACGATCTTCTCAAGGACCTTCAGGAAAAGCAGATGCACCTCGCGGTCGTTACCGACGAGTACGGCTCCACCGCGGGCATCGTGACCCTCGAGGACATACTCGAGGAGATAGTCGGCGAGATCTGGGATGAGCACGACGAGATCATCGAGCAGATCAAGGAGGTCGGCGATGGCGAATACATAGTTTCCGGCATGGCAAACCTTGAAAAGCTCTTTGAGGAGCTCGACATTGAGCTCGACGAGGAGCTGGACGCTATGACGGTAAACGGCTGGGCTATGAGCATACTTGACAGGATACCCGAGGAGGGCGACTCGTTCGAGGAGCTCGGTCTCACCGTCCGCGTTCTTAAGATGGACGGCAGACGTATTGAGGATCTCCACATTCTCGACAACCGCGCCGCTGAATCGGACGGTGATGCCGATGAGGATGAAGTTGAGGAAGACGACTGATTTTGTAAATAAAGCTTTTCTTCAGATAGCAAAATCAAGGCTTTCGCCAATAGGCGCGCCCAAAAACTCCATACAAAAAGAAAGAGCAAGAGTAAAAGGAAGACATGATCCTTCTATTCTTGCTCTGTTCGTTTTTATATACGAATTGATGCCTACGCAAAAGTGAAATTAAATTTGCCGTGCCGAACGCAAACGGGCATGTGCGCGTATACTGTCATGAAGTATAAAAAAGGCAGGAATATAAAATGGAAACAGTCTTGATCTGTGCCGTCAGCGTTGGCGGCGCGACTGCGCTGGGCGCTATACTCGGATTCGCGTTCAGAGATCTTACGCACCGTTTTTCTGACGTGATGCTCGCGTTTGCGGCGGGGATAATGCTATCCTCTGCCGTACTTGCGCTTATAATTCCGTCGTTGGAGATGGGCGGAGAATACGCAATTCTGACTACGGTCGCCGGGATCTTCGCGGGAGCGTTATGCCTCAATCTTATAGATAAGCTCGTGCCCCACAAGCACAAATTCGTCGAGGCAGGCGAGGTACCCGAGACCCTGCGTAAAAGACGCGTTATGCTTTTTGTCGCGGCTATCGCCCTGCATAATCTTCCCGAGGGCATTGCCGCGGGTGTTGGCTTCGGCAGCGGAGATATTGCCTCGGCAATACTTATCGCGGGCGGAATAGCGCTTCAGAACGTACCTGAGGGAATGGTGATAATAGCCCCCATGCTATCCGTCGGTGTAAAGCCCCAAAAAGCCCTTCTCATAGCGCTGTCGACCGGAATTATCGAGGTGGCAGGCACGCTGCTCGGCTACTGCTCCGTCACGTTAGCGGAGTTTATCCTCCCATTCGCGCTCGCCTTTGCCGGCGGAACCATGCTCTACATTATCAGTGATGAGATAATCCCCGACACACATGCCGACGGAGCGGAAAACGGCGCGACCTACGCCCTGCTCGGCGGCTTTTGCCTCATGCTGCTTTTCGATTGGCTGCTGTAATGCGCATCAGCACTTATAAGTTTTTTATTTTCTTTAGCGTTTTACGAGCATAATTAATGCAATTAAATTTTGGAGTACCATCATTTTAGGTAGGGGAGGGGCTTGCTCCTCCCGCTTGTTGTCTTTAATTAAGTCAGTGCTTTAAAGATAAAAAGGACAGAGATTGCAACTCGCCTTCTCTGTCCTTTCCCTTCCCTTTCGGGTCGGAGCAATTATTAATTTCAGCCCGCGGACGAGCTCTTGTAATTCTCGGCAGCCTTGGAGTAGCTGCAAAGAGCGAGCGCGAACGCGTTGCCATCGCCAAGTCCCTCAGCGTAGGTCGTCAGATTATACGTGCCTACGACAGGGGTATCCGAGCCCTGCTCGGTCACTGTGATGGTGATATTCTCGTAGACGTCGTATGCGTTGAGTCCGTCAAGCACGACTATCTGTTCGCCGTAGAAGGCGTTGAGCACGATGGGATCGAGCGTAACCGTCTCGCCAAGGCTGGTGTAGCTGAACTGGATAGTGCCTCTGAAGCCCTTTGCTATCTTGAATACGAACTCGGGAGCCGAGTTAAGATTCATAGCCGCGGAACGAATAGCAAAGCTGAGGACGGATGTATCGTGCTTCTCAGCGGTGTCCGCCTCGGGAATGAGAGACGCGTATGTCTCAAGAAGCTGATCCACAGCCTCTATGCTCTTTTCGCTTCCGTTGAAGAGAGCGTATGCCTCGTTAGCGTAGTTGAGAAGCGATGCCACGACTGCCTTGGTAGCGTTATCGTGCTCATCACCCGCGAGAAGACTTGCCGCGTACTCTACGAAGTTGATATCCTGTCTCTGCTCGTAGACGTTACCGTCGACATCCTTGACCTCGAAGGCAACGGTGATAGTCTCGTTTATCTCATGAGGAGCGAGATTAACCTCAAATACAACGTACTCCTCGTTGTCAAGAAGCACGGTGGTGCCGGTCTCGGTAACGGTCTCGGACTTCTTAACGTAGAGCTTGAATATGATGCTGGAGCTTACGTTTGCGCCGTACTTGATATCGGTAGCGGCAAAGGCTGCGTCAGTACCTACGAGATCAACGCGGTACCATACCTCGCCAAGATCCTTAGCGGCTACGGGGAAGCTGTCAACAACGGCGCCTGTCTCAAGAGTGTACGAGAGCTCGTTGAACGTGCGGCTGTAAAGCTTACCGTTCTCAACGTATACGTCCTTGTCAAGAGGCTTTATCTCGTCGCCGAAGACGTAGAATACCACTTCTATGTCTAAGCTCTCGGGATCCGTGCTGTTGAACCAGAGCACGGGAGTAGCGTATATCTCGCAGTTATCGGTATTCAAGACCACGAACCTGTATACGCTCTCGCCCGCGTTGTTAAGGCGAGCTACCTTATTACTTGCGTACGCGTAATCCGTGCCGGTGCATACCTGATAGGGATCGTCGTGATAGAACTTGTAAAGACCGGTGTACCAGTCAAATTCTACGGAAAGGTTGTTGGTCTCAACCACCGCGTCGGTCGTAACCTCGATCACGTCGGTAGAATGGTGGAGGAACTCAACGCTCTTAACGCCGTCGGTATCCGTGGTGAGAAGCTTGTTGATAAGCTCTGCCGAGCCGTACTCGTGACCGTCAACGATAGCAAGAGGCGGAAGCTTGGACGCAACGTAGCCCTCCGCGTTGTATACGCTGCCGGACCAGGATCTTAAGCTTTCGCTCTCGATAGCCGCGCCGAGCTCGTCGCTCTCATTATTAAGATCGAAATATCTTACCGAGAAGTTGTCAAGGTAGATGGAGCTGGTGCTGCCGTTGCTCGCGATTCTGAACTCGCTGAAGCTTACGTCGGCAGTGCCGCCAAGGTAAGCGGTGTGAGCGTCAGCGCTCATAGCGCCGCCCTCAACGAGTGAGTAATATCTTTCGTCGAAGAAGACGTGAGCGTTATTAGCGGTAAGGTCGTAGATTATCGTAATATGAACGGTGTCGCCGGGGATAACGCCAAGATGCTTGAGGTAGATATCCGCGGAGCTTCCGCCCGACGATACGAGGAAGAAGGAGATGGAGTCCGTTACGGCAGCATCAACAGCGTACTCGAAGTCGGCGACGAGATACTCGCTCTTACCCTCCTCGTACGTAACCGAGGTGGCGTCGATGCGGAGCTCTGCGTACTCGCCCGCGCAGCTCACGCTGCCATCCGCATTCGGAACCGTATATTCACGGTACATAACGTCGCGCGTGTCAACGTTGGTCACGAGGGATGCGGAACGGTAGCCGTCAACGCCCCAGTGTGCCGCATTATCGGAATGAGCGTAATATCCGTTAAAGAGGTTGCCCTCCGTCTTCGATTTTATAGCGTCGGTTATAGCGTCATTCTTTTTGCCGGCAACAACGCTTACATGCTCGTCTTCTCTGTTGGAGATGTAAGGAGCGTCGTAGTCAATGACGCCGTCAACGGGAATGAGCTCGTTGCCGTCGGCATCAACGAAGGTGACGTTCTGAGCGTAGGTATAGATCTTCGCGTCGGTAATGACCGTGATATCATCAGAAAACTCGCGCAGCACCTTAACGACCGCGGGGGTCTTTCTGTTGCCGTAAAGCGCGCTCTCAAGATCCGCCTTGGTGTAGTAAGGAACGCCGTCAACGGTCACGATAGAGGGGAAACGACCGTCCGAGTAATCATTGCTGTATACGCTGTCGGACCAGACGGTGATATCCTTTGCGTCAATGGCGCCGGCTACGGATCTGTCCGCGCCCTCATCCTCAACGATATATCTTGCCAACATGTTGTCAACGTAGATCGTGTAATTGGAGTTACTTCCCATCTTGATACCGTGGAAGTAGAGTCCGGATGTTCCCTTGCTGTAAATATTGGTGTGATCGTCGCTGCTCATTACACCGTTCGCAACGGTGCCTGCGTGGATACCGTTTACGAATACGTTGGTAGCGTTGTTATCAATATCGTAAACGAGGGTGAGATGAACGAAGCCGTTGTATTCGGAAATGTAATTTTTGATTGCTACACCCGTACCCCAAGATGCAGTTCCGCCGCCATAAGCGGCGTTACTTTTTCTTACGTACGTTCCAAATGAAAGTGCGTCGAGAGTGCCCTCGTAGGCAACGTCCACGTCAAATACGACGTACTGGTTCTTACCCTCCGCAGCGGAAATGGGGAACGGCTTTACGTCGCTTGTTCCCGTGAACCAGAAATTAGTGTAATCGTTACTGGTGCTTGATACCGTTCCGTTGGGAGATTCCTTATACAGTGCCTCGCCGGTCTCCGTATCCATGACGATATGAGACTGACGTGAGCCTACCTCGCCCCATGGAGTAGTATCGGCAGTACTGGTACTGACTCTACCGACGGTTTTCTTGTCGTTAGCGAATAAATTATCTTCACGATCCACCCTTATCGCCTGTATTATGGAGAGAGCGCCGGCGCCTGCGCTGTCGTTGGAAACAGACGTCTCGACGTAATTAGATACGAAGGGAGCGGTAGTCCTTACTATATTATCCTTCTCGGACTTGATCTGACACTCGCCGATGACAGTGAACAGATCGTCCTTATCCATACCGTTGGTATCGATAGTGGAGTTAGCGCAAAGTTCCAAGGGAGAAAGAGGCTGAGAAAGGAACTCTACGAGAAGGGTGTCGTTCGTAATGAATTCCTTTGCAAGCGCAGCAGTGCTGTTATACTCCGCGCCGTTCACGGTAGCGACGGCGGGCATATCGGTTCCCGCCTTACCGGAAACGTATCCCGACCACGCAGTGAGGTCTCCCTTCTTGACCGCCTTGGCAAGACCGTCGGCAAGATCCGCGCTGGTATACACTCTCTGCATGAAATTATCTAAAGCGGTGTTCTGTCCTTCTTGGAAGACGTTGGTCATGCTCGAAATGCTGAAATCCACGCGCATACCCTTAGGCAAAAGCTCATCGGCTCCTGCGGTCTGAGAGACGTTATAAGCGTAGCCTGCGGTTGCCTTATATTCGCCGTTGACGAAAAGGTAGACCTTGTTAGCCGCCATATCGCCTACTACCGTTACGTGAGACCACACGCTCGCATCGTCTATGTAATCGGTAAGTAAAATATTCTCACTGAACGGGAACAGGCTCGTGTCCTTCGGGCTTCTGAGCATAACGGATATATCGAGATAAGGAAGCATCGCTCCGTGCGAAGCTACGTCAAAATCTATAACGTAGTACGCCGTGGTATCCTTCTTGATAGAGAGGGCAGGCGTCTTCGAATCATCCAAGAGCATCTGATAGAAGGGGTTTTGGCTTTCGATGGTTCCGTCCTTTCTCGCGTAGAAGGTGACGTAAGAATCATCACCTGCCTTCGATGAGGCAAGAGCGAGAACGGTCTGTGAGTTACCGAAGCTGGATTGGTTGATGAGGTTATCGTCGGACTCATACTTCACACCGCTTAAATAGGTGTTAACGGCGGTAAGCTCAAGATCGGTAACGTGCTCGACCGTCGGCTTGAAGGCATCGGTGTCTTCCTCCGCCGATTCCTCTGCCGCGCCTACCATAAACATAAGCGACGAGCAAAGCATCGCAAGGACCAATACGGCACACAAAATCTTAGTGAGTTTTTTCATTTGAATCTCTCCCTTTGAAGATTTTTAAGAAATTTATAATTTCACACTAATATTTTACCATTATTGCGAGCCCATGTCAATACGACCATTCCACCAATAATATTTTGGAGTTTTTATAAATATTACACAATCGCAAAATAAGACGTATGTATCTCGCGCGTCCGCTCTTCACGTCAGTTAAATGAGATCGTTGCGCAAAACGGTAAAATCTAGTTTTCCTTCAGCGGCTCCCGGAGCATCATCTCTATCTCGGCATAGCTCATATCCTCGCCCCGGGAGAGCTTATCCTCGATCTCGGCGAAGCGTAGCGCCCGCAGCCTCGAGATAAGGAAGTTCTCTATCCAATAGATGAACTCGGTGCCGGGGCTGAGATGCTCGAGGCGCTTCATCCTCTCGTACATAGGCGCTCCGTCCGAGGCGTCGCGCCAGGTATCGACGAAGGCGACGTCAAAGCGCTCGGCGGGCATGGTGTGCTCCGCGTACCCGAAGGCGTCCGCCATTACTACCCTGACCTTCTCGGGATGGGAGAACTGCGGCAGAATATGTTTTTTGAACAGCGAGATCACCTCCGCGCTCTGCTCCACCACGGTAACGGATACGACGCTGTCCTTCTCCGACGCCATATATGCGTAGTAGCCGAGCCCGAGCCCGAAGGTTATTACTTTGCCGCGGGCGCGCTCGATGGCGTAGTCGGAGGTGTCGAGGTCTACGGGAGTGAGGGTCATCCACTCGTTACCGTCCTCGAGCACGGCGGGAAACTCAAATTCTTCCTTGAAGAATCCGAGCGGCGGGATCTCGCGGAATGCGTCGCCCATGATCATATCCGCCGCTATCACACCGCGGTAGGCGGGATATTTCTCACGCTTAAGCTCCCACCTCCCCTCCTTTATCTCGGGGATAACGATATTTTTGTAATATGGATTATTTCTGTATCTCTCCGCGTCCATTATGCGCACGGACGGTGTGAGATAATCCCTTATCAGCACGCGCTCGTCCGCCGAGCCGTCAATATCCAGACCGAACAGCTGGCAAAGTATTGCCGCGATGCCGTCCTTCACGTCGATCGAGCCGTCGCCGCACAGCGCGTCTATCATATCGCCGTTAATGACTTCATTATAGTACTCAAGATAGCTTGCGTACAGCCGAGTGATCTTGAAGTTGAGCTCAAAGGTCTTTTCAAGCCTTTTCAGCTTTTCTCTTTCACGAATATCCATTTTTTACCTCACGGTCAGCTTTATCGGTAATATTGTAAACGAAATTTACGAAATAGTCAAGGAGAATACCGTGAAAATAAGAAAATTAAGACGCTTGACATTTTCGCGCTTTTAGTGTATGATATTTTTGATAAGGTATGCTCATTTTTTAGAAAACGAAACAAACGAGAAACGGTGGATTATGAATATAACTGATAGGATCCTACGCTCGCAACTCGAGCTGACCAAGCCTATCGCGGACGGCACGAGCCTCGACTCAACGCGCAGTCTGCAGGATAAAATAGGCAAGCTTATGCACTTCACACGCAGACGCGACGTAGTCGTGATGGACAAGCCGAATAAGCAGTCAAAAGGACTTTTAATACTGCCCCGTGACGAATTGCGCGGAGGAATGATACTGTATTTACACGGCGGCGGATACGTGTGCGGAACGAGAGAATACGCCAAGGGATTCGCATCCGTATTGAGCGCTGAGTGCGGCATGAGGGTCGTCAGCGCGGAGTACAGGCTCGCGCCCGAGGATCCCTACCCCGCGGCGCTGGACGACGTGTATGAGATATACTGCAAGATGCTGGAGCGCGGTATGGAGCCCGAAAGGATCATCCTCGCAGGAGAAAGCGCGGGAGGCGGGCTTGCCTACGCCTTATGCCTTAAGCTGCGCGACGAGGGAAAGCCGATGCCCGCCGGCATCATAGCAATATCGCCCTGGTGCGACCTCACTCTCTCCGGTGACTCCTACGAAAAAAACAAGGAGGCTGATCCCTCACTGACTAAGGAGAGGCTCGCGTTCTTCGCCGACTGCTACGTCGGCGCGTACTCCCCCGAGGAGATATCCAAGATCAAGAAAATTACCGCCGAGCCAAAAGGCGACATAGAGAAAAAGAGGGACCCTTACGTCTCTCCCCTCCATGCAGACCTTAACGGCATGCCGCCCTCTCTGATATTCGTCGGCGAGGATGAGATACTGCTCTCGGACTCGGTAGATATGCGCGATAAGCTCTTCGCCTCCGGCTGCGACGTAACGCTTGTTACCAGACCGGATATGTGGCACGCTTACGTCCTCTACTGTCTTAAGAGCAACGCTAAGGATTTTGATAAAATCAACGAATTTGTAAAGAAATGTTTACCTAAAGATAACGAAAGAAAGCTGCGCTGGATGCATCTCGACAACTCAGCGAAGATCTATCCCGCCGCGGCAACGTCAAGATGGAATAACATCTACCGTCTGTCCATGACCCTTCGCGACGATGTGGACAGAGAGGTCCTGCAGTCTGCGCTCGACGTGACCGTAAGACGCTTCCCATCCATCGCGGTGAGGCTGAAGCGCGGAGTATTCTGGTACTATCTTGAGGAGATAGCGCACGCGCCGAGGATACAGGATGAAAAGAGCTATCCCCTGGTGAGAATGCCGCTCGACGATATAAGACACTGCGCATTCCGCGTTCTGATATACAAAAAGAGGATAGCCGTGGAATTCTTCCACGCGCTCACCGACGGCAACGGCGGTCTCGTCTTCCTGAAGTCGCTGGTCGCGGAATACATCATGCAAAAATACAGCGTGAAGATACCGTGTGAGAACGGCGTGCTCAGCCGTCTCGAGCCACCGCACGAGGATGAGCTCGAGGACAGCTTCCCGAAGAACAAGGCGCCCGTCGGCAAGAGCCGAAGCGAAAGCGACTCGTACAGGATATTCGGAGAGACCGAGGAGGACGGCTTCTGCCACGTCACCACATTTATGCTGAAGCCCAAGGAGCTTCTTACGATCGCGCACGGCTACGGCGTAACGCTCACGGAGCTCGTAGCGGCGATCTTTATCAAGGCATCCATAAATCTTCAGAAGGAGGACGTCAGAAGGCTCAGGCGCATGAAGAAGGTGAAGGTGCTCATCCCCGTAGATCTCCGTAAAATATACGGCTCGAAGACCATGCGCAATTTTGCTCTTTATACCACTCCCGGTGTCGACCCGAGACTCGGAGAATACAGCATCGAGGAGCTCGCGAAAATAGTCCATCACCGAATGGCGCTCGACGTCACCGAGAAGAACATGGCTGCCCGTATATACACCAACGTGCGCGATGAGGAAAGAATGCTTCTGAAGCTTACCCCTCTGTTTTTGAAGAACATCGTTATGAAGACGATATTTACGCTCGTAGGAGAGAAGAAGTCCACGCTCTCGATATCCAATCTGGGACTCGTTAAGCTCCCCTCGCCCATGGACGAGTACGTTGACAGACTCGACTTCGTCCTCAGCGTCCAATCCACCGCTCCCTATAACGCGAGCATGCTCTCCTATAAGGACAGTCTCAACCTCAGCATTATCAGAAACATCAAGGAGCCGAGGCTCGAAAGAGAGATCCACAGAGTTTTCAGAGACTGCGGCATACACGTCAAGGTGGAAAGCAACGACAGATAATTTTAAGCCTTTAACTCTAAATTTGTCAACTTTAGTTTTTATATTTATCATTTTTCCTAGTCTTGATCGAAAGGAATAATTCATATGTATTGTGTAAAATGCGGCGTTGAGCTCGCGGACAGCGAGAAGAAGTGCCCACTGTGTCATACCCCCGTATACTTCCCGGGTCACGAGATAAAGGACGACCGTCCCTACCCTGAATTCGAAAGACCCGAGGTCGTGAATCCGAGAGGAATATACTTCATCATTTCCTTCGTATGTATCATCGGAGCGATCATCTCCTTCGTATGCGACCTCAATCTCGGCGGAGGGGTCACCTGGTCGGGATACGTTATAGGCGCGATAGCTCTGTTCTACGTGCTCTTTATCCTTCCCGCGTGGTTCAGGAGATACAATCCGGCGATCTTTATACCCTGCGACTTTTTCGCTATCGGTCTTTATCTTGCGTATATAAGCGTTGCCACGGGCGGCGGCTGGTTCTTGACCTTCGCCCTCCCGATCACCGGAGCGGTAACGATCATCATATCGTCCATAACCATTCTTTCCTATTATTTAAAGAGAGGCTATCTTTACGTTTACGGCGGAGCGTTTATCGCCGCGGGCGCGTTCTGTCCCGTAATGGAAATGCTCGCTCACGTGACCTTCGGCGGCGATCCTGTAAATTGGAGCGTTTATCCCCTGATAGCGCTGTTCCTTATCGGGATCATGCTTATAGTTATCGCCATCGTAAAGCCGTTCAGAGAATCTCTCTGCAGGATCTTCGCGATATGATCCGTTTGCAATAAAAAACACTGTCGGACGTAATATACTTTGCTTTTAAGGAGTAGAAATGTTTTTTAAAATAAGTAAAAGGCGTCTTATGCTGATCGGGATCGACGCGGTCGCATTCTTTATCGTCTACGCCTTTGCGGTCTTTCTCGAGTTTATCTCCTATCGCTCGTCACGATTCGAGGCGCTCGTTAACAGCCTGCCAACATTTGCCCTCAACTTTTTAATATTCGCGCTTGTGATATTCGCTGTAAGGATGCTCGCCAAGACCTATCATAACGTGTGGAGATACGCTAACTCAAAAGCGTACCTCGATCTCGTATTCGCGGATGCGATAGGCGGCGGCGCAGCGCTTATCCTCACTAGGATCATACCCGGAGCGGCGGTCGGCGGCTGGCTCTCGATAGCTACCGTCGCCATGTTCAACTGCGCATCGCTCTCAATGCGCTTCGCGTACCAGCAGTATTACAAGATCAACGCCAGAAGCCACGCCGAGTTCAAGGATAGCAAGATATCCGTAGCGATAGTCGGCGCGGGACAGGTCGGAGCTCTGCTTGCGGACGAGCTTATAAGCTACAAGGGCTCACACTACCGCCCGGTGTGCTTCATTGACAATGATGACAGAAAGACAGGCTCGCGAGTCTCGGGGCTTCCCGTTTACAGCGAAAACGACGACGTTTTCGAGAAGCTTGAGAGCTTTCCGGTACAGGAAATATTCATAGCGATCCCTCAGCTCTCGGGCGAGGACGCGCAGAGGATATTCGAGTTTTACGCCCGCACGGGATGTAAGGTAAAGCTCTACGACTTCCCGCGTCACGCCGACGGCGACTCAGATGAAGGAAGCAAGCGAGTTCTTCGGGAGTTTAACATCGAGGACCTCTTATTCAGAAACGCCATCAACGTCACCGACGAGGCAACACGTTCCTTTTATGAAGGAAAATCCGTGCTGGTGACCGGAGGCGGCGGCTCTATCGGAAGCGAGCTTGCAAGACAGATCGCGAAGTGCTCTCCGAAAAAGCTCATAATCTTTGATATTTATGAGAACAACGCCTACGATATACAGCAGGAGCTCATCCGTAAGTACGGCGATTCGATAGATCTCAGCGTAGAGATAGGCTCGGTGCGTGACAGGACGAGGCTCGAGGCGGTATTCCGCGCGTACAAGCCCGAGATCGTATTCCACGCCGCGGCGCACAAGCACGTTCCCCTTATGGAGCACAGCAACTGCGAAGCGATAAAAAACAACTGTCTCGGCACGTACAATACCGCCGATATGGCAGAAAAATACGGCGCCGGGAAGTTCATACTCATCTCGACTGACAAGGCGGTCAACCCCACCAACGTGATGGGCGCGTCGAAGCGGATGTGCGAGATGATAATTCAGTGCCGCCGCGACAGCATGACTGCCTTCAGCGCGGTAAGATTCGGCAACGTGCTCGGCTCTAACGGCTCGGTCATCCCCCTCTTTAAAAAGCAGATCGCGCAGGGCGGACCGATAACCGTCACCGACAAGCGTATAATCAGATACTTTATGACCATACCCGAGGCGGCAGGCTTGGTAATGCAGGCAGGCGCGCAGGCGGTATGCGGCGAGCTGTTCGTGCTCGACATGGGCAAGCCGATCAGAATTTATGACCTTGCGATCAATATGATCAAGCTCTCGGGTCTTGTACCCTTCGTTGACGTGGACGTCAAGGAGATCGGTCTTCGCCCGGGCGAGAAGCTCTACGAGGAGCTGCTCATCAAGACCGAGAGCCTCACGAAGACCGAAAACGATATGATCTTCATTGAGCAGGATACCCCGTATACCCGCTCGGAGATAGATGAGAGGCTCCGGGTGCTCATCGACGCGGTGAAGGCGTCCGAGGACGAGCTATCCTCCGAGAGGATCACCGAGGCGATGAAGAGCGTTATACCCACCTACCGTTCTCCCGAGCAGATCAACGAAGCCGCGCTCGAGAGCGAGGAAATGAAGGAGGCGGCAACGGTATAAAGCGTTCCGATATATCATAACAAAAAAGCATTTGCGTCATCTTTTGTGGCTGCAAATGCTTTTTTATTCGTTATTTGTCAATTACAGTTTGCTTTTTTGGCTTATTCGAAAGCATATACGCGCCGGTCATTATAGCAACGAATACGCATAGCGCGAACAGAATTTTCATCAAAAGCCAGAATCCGCTCGTTCCCGAGCCGCAGAAAGCGAACAGACGCGAGCAGACGTATACTGCCGCAAAGGATGCTAAGGCAGGCTTTAAAACAGAGCTCGTGAGGCTCAGCTTAAAGCGCACTCTTTTTCTTAGTCTCAGGAAGGAGAGCGTGAAGTTGAAAAGCTCCATAGCTATTATAACTATGGCGTATCCCAGAATACCGAAAAGCGGGATGAGCGCCCAGACGAGAAGCACGGACAAGAATGAATCGGCTATATTTACCCACATGGAATACACGTGCTCGCCTATTCCCTTCAGCATAGAGTCGGTGACATGGTCGAGATACATCAAAGGTATAACGGGCGATAAAAACGCAATGTAGCGCCCAGCCTCGTAGGTGCCGTAAAGAACGTAGCCGAGCTCCTCGGCAAAGGCAAAAATAAATACCGCGACTGCCGTTGCGTAAACCAGCGTTGCCGACGCCGCCCGCGTGGCGATGCGCTCCATGCGCGCCCTGTCCCCCGCCCCCTCGCTCTCGGCGAATTCCGGCACCAAAAGCCCCGAAAACGAGCTTAGCGGCGTCATCGGAAAGAGCACTATCGGCAGCGCCATGCCGCTCAGGTATCCGTAGGATGAAAGCGCGTCGGCGCGCGTGCTTCCGCCGTCGATAAGCCGCCTCGGTATGAGACTGTGCTCAACAGCCATGAGAAAGGATCTGACATAGGCTGAAAAGGCAAGCGGCAAAGCCATGCCCGAAACCTCGGGGAGCGCGCAGCCCTTATTGCCGGACGAGCCGTATATCTTACGGTCAAAAAGATACTCCGCGAGAGCCACGAGAAAGCATACCGCCTCGGTCACGGCAGTTCCTATCGCGAGAGCGCGCACCGCGCTCTCGGTCGTGCCGTCAGAAAGCTTAAGGAGCAGAAGAACGGTCAGAGCTATCCTCATTATCTGCCCTACGACCTGAACCGCCGCATTGAGCGTCACGCGTCTTACGGCTACAAAATATCCCGATATAACGCTCGAGAGCGCTATCGGCAAAAGCGAAAGCGACAGTATCCCGAGAGCTCTGATCGAACGCTCGTCAAGCAGTATCGCCCTGCCTATCGCTCCCGAGAGAAAAAGCAGAAGGAGAGTCGCCGCCGTGCCAAAGAACGCCGCGTAGAGAAAAGCGCCGCGTAGTATACGCCGATCCTCGCCTCCCTCGCCTATCGATGCCGCAACAAGCTTTGTTACACTCAGGCTCACGCCCGAGGTGGCAAAGGTAACGGCAAAGGAATAAACAGTCGCAATAAGCCCCTGAAGCCCGACCCCCTCAGCCCCTATCTCACCGGATATGTAAGCGCTGAGGAACAGCGCCACGCCGCGCATAGCGATACCTACAAGGCTCAGTACCAATCCGTTGTATAAAAATCTTCTTATCTTCGTCATATCGCTTCCTCACGTATTTTACATATTAATGTATGAAATACCGGGTCAATATATGAAACACCGAGCTCAGCGATAACAAAAAAGCTCACGTGAATGTGTGATGCTCTTGACGGAGAACGGACGAAATGACCTATCGGTCAGCTTAGCAAGCATAAAATGCCTGCGGGCGTTAGATTTATTTAATTTCACGTACGACCGAAGGAAGTTTTCATGTGCGCAGCGCATTTTATTGGAAAAAGCAGATCCCGAACGACTCACCCCGACCTTGATCTCCATTAAATATACAAAAATTTAAGAGCGAGGAAGAAAAAATCCACCTCGCTCATTTTGTTTTTCGGTTATGCCTAAATAAAGCAGCCCCTCATTATTTTAAAATACGTATTTGCCCTTTAATTACCAGACGGCAACGTTTCTGCCTTCGTCCTCGTAGTGCCAACAACCGGGATTATTGGTTTTCGAGAAGTAAACGACGGTCGCTCTGTTCAAGGGAAGATCGGAGTTATAGTCGCCGCTCGTTCCATACCAGTATATCTTGATTCCCGACGCCCTGTTGTCAAACGCGTCGTCAGCGATAGCGGTAATGGTACCGGGGATGACCGCAACCTCGAGCTGTACACAGCTCTTGAACGCGTGAGCGCCTATCGTCTCGAGCGAGCTGCCCTCCAATACGATAAACCTCTTAAGATACGCGCATCCCTGGAACGCAGACTCGTCTATCTCGGTTACGGAGGTGGGAAGTCTGAATTCTGTCACGCCGGTGTATGCAAAGGCGTACTTACCGATCTTGGTTACCGACTCGGGGATCTCTATCGCGGAAAGACCGCTCACGCCGTTGAAGGCGTAATCGCCGATAGCGGTTACGTCAGCGGGGATCTCACTGCTCTTGCATCCCAGAACGACGGTATTGGTCGCCTTGTCGATAACGCAGTTGCCCTCGCTTCTGTAAACGCTGTTATCCGCGGCAACGGAAATGCTCTCGATACCGGTACAGCCGTAGAACGCGAAGGGATCGATATAGGTTACAGACGCGGGGATAACGAGCTCGGTAAGTGAGACGCATCCTCTGAAAGCGTAAGCGTCTATATACTCAACGGAGCCATCGTTCGGGAGTACGGACGCGCCGCATCCGAGAACCAAATGCTTATCCGCGGAAATAACGCAGTTTCCGTCAGACGTGTAGTCGGCGTTCTCGCCGTCCACAACAATGCTCGTGAGATTGTTAACGCCGGTAACGGCATCCGCCGTCACAACGGTTACGTTCTTGCCGATGATGAGCGAAGTAAGCGCATCGAAGCCGATAATGGTATTATCAGCGTTGAGCTCACCCGCGATAACGTTAAGTGTCTCAATGCTGCTGCCGGGAAGGTGCTTGATCGCCGATGCGGGAACGGACGCCGATGTGACGCTCGTGCACAGCATAAACGCATTCGTTCCGACCGCCACGCCTTCGGGAAGCTGGATCTCGGTTATACCGTAGCAGCTTGCAAACGCATAATTGCCGATAGAGGTATTGCCGTTTGTCAGCACTACCTTGGTGAGACTCGAACAGCTGTTGAAGGCGCGCTCGCCAATGGTCTCAAGAGTCTCGGGGAAGGACTCTACCGTAAGGGTGGTGCATCCGTAGAATGCATACTTGCCAATAGAAGTAATGCCTTCGTGGAGAGTTACGGCGCCAATATCGGTTCTTCCCGCAAACGCGTAGTCACCGATCTCGGTCACAGCCTCGGGAAGTACGGCTCCGAGAGCGCCGAGAACTACCTTGCTGCCGTCAAGAAGGCAGTTGCCCTCTGTGCCGTAGGCATTATTATCCTCATCCACAGTAATAGAGGAAAGCTTGCTGCTGCTCTTGAATACGGATGCGTCAATATCGGTAACGCTCGCGCCGAGCTCGACCTCCTCAAGCATGGGAAGGCTTATGCTGCCGCTAAGCTTGCTTCCGGAGTTGACGGTGAGCTTCCTGATGTTCGAAGCGGGTATCTTGGAAAGTGCCCATGCGGGAACGTCAGCTATCTCGATATTTACGCAAGACGCGAAGGCGTTGCTTG
>CAYWPS010000007.1:0-45380 GCA_964460165.1 uncultured Ruminococcus sp.
AACTGCCAATGCTCGTTACGCCATTACCGATAGTTACGCTCGTAAGGCTTGAGCAATTATAGAACGCAGAACTGCCGATGCTTGTTACGCTGTCCGGGATAGTTACGCTCGTAAGGCTTGAGCAATGAGAGAACGCACAACTGCCAATGCTCGTTACGCCATTACCGATAGTTACGCTCGTAAGGCTTGAGCAACCATAGAACGCATCATGGCCGATGCTCGTTACGCCATTACCGATAGTTACGCTCGTAAGGGTTCTGCAATACTCGAACGCATAATTGCCGATCCTCGTTACGCTATCCGGTATAGTTACGCTCGTAAGGCTTGAGCAACCATAGAACGCATAATCGCCGATGCTGGTTACGCTGTCCGGGATAGTGAATTCAGTATTTGTTTTTCCTTCGGCATACAGAATAAGTGTTTTTTCGTCCTTGCTATATAAATTGCCGTCTATAGACTTGTAATACTCATTGTTTTCATCTACCGTTATACTCGTAAGGCTTGAGCAATAAGCGAACGCATAACCGCCGATGCTGGTTACGCCATTACCGATAGTCACGCTTGTAAGGCTTGTGCAATTCTGGAACGCATCATCGCCGATGCTGGTTACGCCATTACCGATAGTCACGCTTGTAAGGCTTGAGCAACTGTAGAACGCAAGTTCGCCAATGCTGGTAACGCCATCCGGTATAGTTGCGCTTGTAAGGCTTGAGCATTTATAGAACGCATAATTATAGATCTCATAGCTTTCACCGTTATAATTCTCGGGGAGCGTAAGCTCGGTATCTTTACCTACATAGCCAACCAAATAATTAACGCCGCCGTAGGAATAGAACAAGTATCCGTCTTTGTTTATTATCTTGCTATCACCGGAATGTACTTCCATCGCGTAATAGCCTACGTATCCGTTATACAAAGAGCCTGCCGTAATATTAAGCGAGGACTTGTTTATTACCTCAACAAGCTTATAGCAACCATAGAACGCATCACTGCCGATGCTCGTTACGCTGTCCGGGATAGTTACGCTCGTAAGGCTTGTGCAACCGTAGAACGCATAATAGCCGATGCTTGTTACGCTATCGGGGATAGTTACGCTCGTAAGGCTTGTGCAACCGTAGAACGCAGAATTGCCGATGCCCGTTACGCTGTCCGGGATAGTTACGCTCGTAAGGCTTGTGCAACCACTGTATCTGCCGTCGGTGGAGGTGTATCTGAAGGCACCTGCAGATATAACTTTCGTATTCTCGTTAATTACGCAAGAGGTAATAGTGCTGTTTTTTGCTGTTATAAGTACAACGTACGGATTGTTTTCATTACCAAGATAATACGCGTTATCATATTCATTATATACGAGCTTATCGCAACCATCGAACGCACTTTCGCCAATGCTCGTTACGCCATCACCGATAGTTACGCTCGCAAGGCTTGAGCAACCATCGAACGCATAAGAGCCGATGCTTGTGACACTGTCGGGTATCGTAACACTTTTAAGAGCTTTGTTTCCTTGAAACGCTTTGCTCTTTATAGTCTTTATCTCAGAGGGTATCGTAATATTTTCTTCATCTGCATACCACTTGATAAGTGTTCCGTTTTCGTCAATTTTTGCCGTCAACAGTATGGGAATGCTTTTGCTGTAAGACGCAACATCGTCCTCCCATTCAAGTGTGGCTGTCGTTACGTTTTCATCTATGCTTATGCTTACCGTCTGCGCTTTCCTGTAAAAACTGCCGTCGTCAAATTTAACGCTATAGGTAATATATCGAGATGCGGAAGTAATTTCATATGTCAGATGCTCACCATTCGCATCAGCTCTTTCTATTACCTCAATGCTTTCCTTATCAAGCTCCAGCTTTTTGACAGTTTTTTCCTCGGTGGCGTAGTCGTCCATCTCGTCGTACTTATGGTTTTTATCGAGGAACACCTCGGTTACTTCGCCATTTCCGTTGAATTTGACCATAATAAACTTATACGTAATCTCTTCGAGATCCTCGTATACGTCGCATAGCTTCTCATAGGCTGTTTCCGCTGCCTTTTCGCTATCCGCATACATCATTTTCTCTAAAAGCTCGTATGCTTTATCAAACTTTTTCTCTACCTTCTTCTCGTAATAATACCACACATAATCGTCCTTCTCGCTTGGCTCGCCAAGAATCTTCTCGACCTCTGACATATGCATACCTAGCTCGATCTTCGAGACCTTGCCAACTCGGTAAATGTTGGACAGCACGCTAACGAGAACTATAACTGTCGTCAAAACGGCGGCGAACGCCGTCGCCGATATTATTATCGGTTTTTTATGACGCGTGATAAAACTCCACGCAGCTTTTGCCTTTTCCTTGAACCAATCCAGTGCTTTGGATAGCTTTTCGTTTTTCTTTTTTTGATTGTCGTGACCGCAGTTAGAGCAATATCTACCGTTTAGCTCCTGACCGCATTTTGAACAGTAACTCATTTTCCCTCCTTGAATAAAATTGATAAAACAAAAAGTGCGGCAACCGAAGTCACCGCACCGAAAAACGCCAACTCCAATTGTCGCCAAACAACCAAGAAAAGGCAAGTATAACCCTGTACCAGAACTTGAAGGAATTTGCGCTTTTACCAAATTCAAAAAAATTCTGGTACGACAAAAAGAGTATAGATACCCCTTGGGCAAATATACTTGCTTTTCTAATATTAAAGGTTGTTTGGCGTAATCATTATACCACGTTTTTCTTAATTTGTAAATATATTTTACAGTTTTTTATAAACAAAAGAGATGGACACATCGTTTACGTGAATTGCGTTGTGATGTGTCCATTTTTTGTAATCAAGATTTTTGCGTTTTTTCTGCAATATGCATAAGCTGTGTTCCTATGAGTATCTCACCGACGCTCCAACTGCCTTCAATATTAATCGCAGAGTGAGAACGAGAAATTCTCGCAGATAAGCACCGAGCCGATATCCGAGCCGGGCGGCAAAAGCGCGAGCGCAATAAATACCTCGTCGCCGCCGTCGATAGGAGAGAGATAGGCGTACTCTCCGTCTATTCTCGATAATATGAATTTCTTTCCGTCCATAGAGCTACTCCTGGATTTTTATTTCGGGAAAATCATCTATAAATTGTGCATATAGAGCCTTTGCGCCAAGAACGTCGGGGTGAACGTTATCCGGGGAGAGCATACCGGCGTACCACCGGCTGCCGGTAATTTCACCGCCTACACCTTTAGCGAAGTCAATGAGGCTTATACCGAGAGACTTTACCCAAGCGTTTTTAAACGAGTGATTACGCTCGGGAACACAGGGAATAGTTGAGAGCACGGGTATTATTTCATTTTCTCGGCATATATTGAGAAACTCCTCGGTTGCTTTTAGATAGCTTGCGCTTATTCCGGTGTCAGAGTCCTCGTCGTTCATACCCATGCACCACACTGCATATTTCGGCTTGCCGTGCGTGAGTGCCAGCTTGAAGTCGTTGAGAGCCGCCGTGGTATTTCTGCCGGGGTATCCCGATAAAAGATGCTTTGTATATCCGTCGCGTATAAGATACGACGTCCATCTGATCTCTGAGGTTGGGTTAAAGTAGGAATCTCCGAATAACCAGATATCCTTCTCGTAATCCGAGCAACTCCAGCATAGCTCGACGTTGGATACATCACCGTATTTACTCACTGCAAAGATTTTTCCGTTTCGTCCGCTCCAGCACCTTTCTATAATACCGCTATCGTAAATTTTGCCGTCTGAAGCCAACGTTACTTTTGCAGAGGAATAGCCCACCTCGATTGAAATGCTAACGTATTCTCCAAGTCTTAAGCCGTGTGATCTTTCTGCACGCAAATTTATGCCGTTTGTGTTTTCGTAGATCCTGATATCGTTTTTCGTAAGTTCGAGATAGGATGCACAGTAAACGTCCTCGCCGTGTCCGAGCCTGATTACATCCTCGTCGGAAAAGCTTTCCTTTTTGAACGATAGTGTGAGCTTTTTGTTGCAGATAATATGATTTGATTCAAGATTCAAATATTCTCCGGCGGTCAAATGCTTGGCTTTGCCACATATACCGCCTTGTTTGCTTGAGATAACAATATTGGACGTATTCATTATTTGCTCTCCGATTGTTATGTATATGCGTTGCGTTTTTTTGTTTTATTATATCACAATATCGGGTAAATGTAAAGATTTATTTGAGTTTTATATTTTATCTGCTCTTGGCATTGCGAATTAAGTGAAAATAAGTTATATATCTTGTTGACAAAAGATATCGCAATGTGTTAAAATTGTAATGGCAAAACCAAGAAATATGTGATAGGTGGAGGCATATCATGAAAATAACGCTTATTGGCGATTCGATAAGAATGCAGTATGAAAACAGAGTAAAGCAGCTGATCGGTGAGGAGTATGAGGTTTTTGCTCCGACTGAAAACTGCCGCTTTTCCAAGTATACTCTTCGAGGAATCTTTGAATGGAGGGAAGGTATTGCCGGCAGCCGCATAATACATTGGAATAACGGACTGTGGGATATCTCCGATCTTTACTCGGACGGGCGTCTGTTTACTCCCCTTGATGAATACATAGATAATATGTTGAGGATCGCGGATGTTCTGTTAAAGAGATGTGACGTATTGATTTTTGCTACAACAACTCCCGTAACGTCAAAAAATCTGTATAACAAGAATAGCGATATAGAAAGATACAATAATATTCTTTCAGAAAAGTTAAAGGAGAAGGGCGTAATTATTAACGATCTGTACTCCCTCGTTGCCGCTGATATCGACCGTTATGTTTCCGGCGATAATATTCATTTATCGGAGGAAGGTATTGAGCTTTGCGCGGATCAGATAGCAAAGACTATCCTATCCGTCAGCAAAAATATATCATCAAGCGCAAAGGAGTGTGATAACGACGTCTTAAAAGCAGGCTCGGGAGCGCCCGTTTTGATTTAAAGCGCTGAGCTTTCGAAGAAATCAAGGTGCGATTGCTTTTATAGATGGCTGCCTTTAAGATATAATATAGCGAGTTAAAAGAAAATTTTACGTTTTTATTATTGACATTCTCGAATCAATCTTATATAATATATATGTTAAAAGATATCTATTGCACGTACAGTGCAAAGAAGGAGACATGATATGAATTTAAAAAGACCGCATATTATTGCCAGAAAGAGCTTGCTTCCCGCATTTAAACTTTGGAGGATTCTTCTGTTTTGGCTGATCGTTCCGCTTATTATGATAATCGTTGACGTGATCAAGCTCAAGAACCAGTACGTCGAGTTCTATGATACCTACGTAATCAAGAGAAGAGGCGTATTTAACAAGACCGAAGAGAAGTGTATGTTCCCGAAGGTTCTCTCCTGCAATGTGTACCGTTCATTCTGGGGCAGACTTTTCAACTACGGCGATATCCAGGTTGACGCTATCGGTAAGTGGGATGTAGATCTTACCTCTATAAAGAGACCTCTCTACGTTCGTAAGTATCTCGAGAATCACTTTATCTCCGCTAAGGAGATCAGGACGATGCGTCAGACAGTTGTTACTCAGTGATCCGTACGTTGCATAGAAGTGGCTGCTTAATTCAGGCGTAACCGAAAACAAAATGAGCGAGGTGGATTTTTCTTCCTCGCTCTTGAATTTAAAGTATAAGAGGTGGAAATCCGGAAATTTCCACCTCTTATACTTTTTTATGTGGTCTCTAAAATCAAACGCCGGAGTACGCGGAGAATCCGCCGTCGATTGGAAGAACAACTCCGGTGATGAAGCTGGATGCCGCGTCATTGAGGAAGAAGAGAAGACCGCCGAGAAGCTCCTCGGATTCGCCAAAGCGGTTCATAGGAGTTCCGCGAAGTATCTTTTCGGTTCTCGCGGTGGGAGTGCCGTCCGCATTAAAGAGGAGAGCTCTGTTCTGATTGGATACGAAGAAGCCGGGGGCAATAGCGTTTACTCTGATGCCGGCATTTGCAAAGTGGACCGCAAGCCACTGCGTAAAGTTGGAAACGCCTGCCTTTGCCGCGCTGTACGCAGGGATCTTTGTAAGGGGTCTGAACGCGTTCATGGAGGAAATATTGATGATATTGCCGCTTCCTGCCTTAGCCATATCGAGAGCGAATACCTGCGTTGTGAGGAAGGCTGCGGTCACGTTGAGGTCAAGCACGAACTTGAATCCCTCGGGTGTGAGACCGAAAAAGTCCTTTACGTCGGGGTTGCCGATGAGGTCCGCATCGAAGTATTCGTTTGCGGTGGTAGCTCTGGGGTTGTTACCGCCGGCGCCGTTAATGAGTATGTCGCAAGGACCGAGCTTTTCGTTTACTTCCAGCCTCGCTTCCTCGAGCGATGCCTTTTCCAGACAGTTAGCCTTAACTGCGATAGCCACGCCGCCGTTATCGTTGATCTCCTTAGCGTAAGCGCTTGCCGCCTCAAGATTTATATCGAGGAGGGCTACCTTCGCGCCGCACTTTGCGATAGCCTTTGCGAAATCAGAGCAGAGAACACCTCCCGCTCCGGTAACTACGGCAACTTTGCCGCTAAGGTCAAGGTTAAAATTGTGCATAGTTTCTTGTCCTTTCATTTATATATTAATGATTTTTGAATCCGATCTGTATGCGGCGAGAACTACCTTAAGCGCGTGCTTGGCGCTTTCCAGAGAGATGGGCATCGGCTCACCGCTTTTAAGTGCAGAGTAGAATAACTCTATCAGAGTAGCGTGCGAATTGCCGTAGCAACGCTTACCCATATATTCGGTTATCATTTCCGTGTCGAGACGCTCGCCATCGAGATATACGTCAGCATTTCTTATCTCTACAACGTGATTTTGAGTTTCAATATGGAGTGTGGTGGAGTCGTGACCCAAGGATGTTGTCGTGACCCAGAGATTAGCTCTCTTGCCGTTTTCGTATCCGATTATGCACTCGCACCCATCCTCTACCTCCACAGCATCAGAGTGACGCAGCTTGGAGATAACAGCTTGCACGTTTCTTGGAATACCGAGGAAAAAGCAGAGCAGATCTATGGTGTGGATAGCTTGGTTGATCATAGCGCCGCCGCCTTCGGTAGCCCATTTTCCGCGCCAATCTCCCGATGAGTAGTACTCGTCGCTTCTTTGCCATACTACCGTGCCGAAGCCGCATATCGCGCCGCCGTCCGCATCGGTTATTTTCTTGGCGCGTATGACAGTATCGTTGTATCGGGTCTGGAACGAAACGCAAACGCGCGCCTTGCTTTTTTTCTCCGCAGATATTAGTTTCTCTACGTCATCCTCCTTTATGCACATAGGCTTTTCCAGGAAGACGTTGATATCTCTGCTGAGAGCCTCAAGCGTCATCTCGGTGTGCAGATGATGGGGGGTGAGGATATGTACGGCGCTTGGCTTTATCTCATCGAGCATTTTTATATAATCGGTGTAGATAGGGCAGCTGAGCGAAAACTCAGCTTTTCTTCGCTCCGCTTTTGCGGGCTCGATATCGCATATCGCCGATATCTCAACTCCGTTAAGCCTTAAAAGCGATGGTATGTGGTTTCCCGAGATAACGCCGCAACCGATAACGCATACCTTGAATTTAGGCTCCATTATCCCTGTGCCTCTACCTTGTCGTCATTAACGACTTCTCTTACCTTTGATACGGCAATTCGCTTTTTCAGCTCCTCATAGAAAAGCTCGTCGTTGATGGGGAGAGTTACGCTCTCTCCGAGCCAGGAGGAGAGATGCATAGCGTTTGCCAGCTGTACGCCCGCGAGTCCGTCTGTTGCGGGCGCGTAAACGGGCTCAAGGCCGAGGATGGCGTTTGCTATATTGTTGAGAATACCAACGTGCTGAGGATTGTCGCCTTCAAGCTCTACCTCAACGGTGGGGAGAACCTCCGGTGGCTCAAATCCCTTGTCTGCTTCCTTACAGTGCAGTCTTTCATCCTTGAGAAGCTGCTTGTAATAAAGCTTGTTGTTTTCGAAAATGAGAGTGCCCAGTGTTCCGGTTACTTCGAAACGGTTAGTGCCGGGAGCATCGGCTGTGGTAGTGATGAATACTCCGGTTGCGCCGTTGGGGTATTCAACGTAGCAGGTTACATCGTCCTCCACCTCGATATCATGCCACTTACCGTAATGGCAGAAGGCGTGTACCTTGGAGGGCTGCATACCGATTATCCACTGGAAGAGGTCGAGCTGATGAGGGGCCTGGTTGTAGAGCACGCCGCCTCCTTCGCCCGCCCAGGTCGCTCTCCACGCGCCGGTATCGTAGTAGTACTGAGTTCTGTACCAGTCCGTAATTATCCAGTTGGTTCTCTTGATCTCACCGATCTTGCCGTCGGCGATCATTTTTTTCATGGTCTTGAACGCGGGGTTGGTCCTCTGGTTGAACATTATACCGAGTATCTTGTCCGAGCTTTCCGATCTCTTAAGCATTTCCTTTACCTGAAGGGTGTAAACTCCCGCGGGCTTTTCAACTATGCAGTTGAGCTCGTGGTCAAGAGCGGAAATCGCGAGCTCGGGGTGGGCGTAGTGCGGGGTACAGATAACCACGCAGTCGCAGAGCCCCGACTTGAACATATCTTCGGCGTTGTTAAAGTATGAGAGCTTATCGCCGAATCTTTCTTTGAAGGCTGCGGTCTTCTTTTCGTTGATATCGCAGACCGCTGTAAGTACGCCGTTTTCGATCTTTCCTTCCCGGAAGTTTTTTGCGTGACCCGTTCCCATATTACCGCATCCTACGATGCCAAATCTTACTTTATCCATTCATTCTTACCGTCCTTTTGATAGCCGTTGTCATTAAGAAGCTTTTTCAGAGCGCTTGCCGCAAAATCGAAGGATTCGCTGTTGCTGTTGAACGTGTACTTACCCTTGAGCTCGTGGTTGTCGATAAGCTTGTAAGCGTCGAATAGGAACAAGTGGGGCTCGAGCGTAAGATACACGACCTCATCGGTCGCTTTGTTGACTATATCGAGCACCTCTGCTATCCTGCCTTCGCCGTCGCCCGCGGGGACAATTATCTGTGACTCATATATGGCGTCCTTTATGTGAAGGTATGCTAGATTTTTCAGAGTCGCGTCGATTCCCGCCATAACGTCGCAATCGTTCATACGGTAGTTAGCAGGATCGAATATACCCGCGAGATCGGGAACGCTGATCATGAGATCTAGCATTTCAGCCGGATTTTGTCCGTAGATCGCAGACTCGTTTTCGTGGCACAGCGTAATGCCGTTTGCCTTTGCGGTCTCACACATGACGGTGAGGCGCGAGATCACCTCATCGCGATATTCCTTGAGCTTGGATTGCTCCACGAAGAAGCTGAACATTCTCATCTTATCCGTGCCGAGAAGCTTACACACCTCGATCGCGCGGTGAAAATCAACAAGGTGATCTTCGAAGGGCTCCGTGATTGGATATTTGCCTATGGGTGAGCCGAGCGAATTTACCTTTATACCGTTTTCGTCGAGCTTTGCCTTTACCTCTGCAAGCTCTGCGTCGGTGAGGGTAAGAATAGGCTTGCCATTGATGTTTCTAGGCTCTATATAGCCGATATCGTTTCTTTTAAGTGCGGCTATCTGCTCGTCAAGCGAGCTTCCTGCCTCGTCCGCAAATGCTGAAAGTACAAATTTTGCCATAGTTACTCCTTGAAAAGTGTTTTTAGATTGTTGTAGCTTATTGCCATCTGACCGATGGAATCACCGGAATCGGGCGCGTTATCCTGTTCAACGAGCGCGTTGACAATACCCAGCTCATCGCACAGCTTGATAACGGGGGCAAAATCGATAACACCGACACCGCAGGGGCAGATATCACCTTTTGGCTCGTTTTTCATATCCTTGAGGTGTACGTTCTTGACCCTTTCCGGACCGAGTCTTCTTATATATTCCAGATAATCATATCCCGCGTATTTCACCCAATAGGTGTCAATGATAAAGTTGAGCTCGGGCAGCTCGTCGATAAGAATGTCGAACATGAGCTTGCCGTCGACTGCTTCGAATTCAAAGGCGTGATTGTGATAAGCCAGATCAAGCCCCGCCGCTCTGATTTTTTTGAGCGGCTCGCGCAGAGCGTCAATGAAATCGTATACGCCGCGTCCCTCGTGGTATTCGTTGGGCATATAGCCAAGACCGATCGTGGGACATCCGTATATCTTGTGCTCTTTTATGAGATTGTCCGTGTCGTTGACTATTCTGTCGAAGGGGGAGTGTGTGCATGTGATATCAAGGGAAAATTCCTCTGAATATGACTTCAGGACTTCGGCTTCTATTTGGCATATGGCGGACATCTGCGCGATCTCATATCCTATGTCCTTGATCTTCTTAAAAGCGTTGTAGAGATCCTTTGGCGTCGAGGTATTGTCTCTTATGGAATAGAATTGTGCGCCAAGCTTCATTTTTACCTCCCGAACGATAGTTTCTAAATCAATTTTATCATACTAATTACTGAAATGCAATAAAATAATAATAATTTTTTATTGTAAGGATTGCAAAAACTATTGCAAAAATTGCTCAACTGTGCTATAATGTACAATAGATAAGTGTGCGGTATAGACCGCTGTGCATATAAAAGTTGCCGTAAGGGAGATAAAATGCTAAAAAGATGCTCGTATTCCATAGACAATTTTGATTTCACCTATAACGTGGATGATCAACCTCCGGAGAATCTTGATAACAGACATTGTCACGATACCTATGAGATACTGTACGTTCTTGACGGAGAAGGCAGATTTATGATCGAGGGCACGTCCTTCGACATCAAACCGGGTACTCTCCTTGTTATCAGACCCTTTGAATATCACTCTCTGCGCTTGGTTGAGAATTCAGTTTACGAAAGATACGTTATTCATTTTTCGGACAATTATCTTGTGAGCGATGCTCTTGAGCTGCTTAATTCCATACTTGACGGAGTCGAGGGAAGCGGAAAGGTGTATTCCGCCGGCTCGCTTTCACCTAAGATCCGCTCCGTTTTCGAGCGGTTTGATACTGCGGAGGAGCTGCCTGAGAGCGGCAAGTCCATATACGTAAAGACGCTTCTTTCCGAGCTGATGGTCTTCCTGTCGGTTTCCGGCGGTGAGCAGATAGCGGTCAATGAGGCAGAGCTTGGCGCGCGAGTCATTCATTACCTTAATGAGAATATATCCCGCGACGTCAGTCTTGATACGTTGGCAAGACGCTTCTTTGTCAGCAAATACTATTTGTGCCGAGCGTTTAAAAAGCATAACGGTGTCTCCGTGCATGGATACATAAATCATAAGCGCGTCATGTACGCGAAGCAGCTTATAGAGCAGGGAGAGACAGCCTCCGGCGCTGCCTATAAGGTAGGCTTCGGAGATTATTCGGCGTTCTATCGCGCGTACGTGAAAATCATTGGTAAGGCGCCGACCGCTTAATTCTTAGCTTGGAGGAAAGATGTAATAATGAATTACGAAATCTTGGATAATATTAATTCCGTATCGGACGTTAAAGCTCTTTCTAACGACCATGTTAAGAAGCTTTGCGACGAAATTCGCGAATTTTTAATAGATAAAGTTGGGCAGAGTGGAGGTCACCTTGCGTCTAATCTTGGTGTGGTTGAGCTTAGCGTCGCTTTGCACCGAGTTTTCGACTCTCCTGAAGACCATATAATTTTCGACGTGGGACACCAGAGCTACGTTCACAAGATCCTTACCGGACGCCGCAATGACTTTGATGATCTCAGAGCTCCGGGCGGACTTTCCGGCTTCACCTCGCGGCGTGAAAGCGAGCACGATCCGTTTGGCGCGGGGCATAGCTCGACGTCCATATCCGCCGCTCTCGGATTCGCGGAAAGCGACAAGCTGCGCGGCAAGAGTAATTACACGGTTGCCGTAGTAGGCGACGGCGCATTCACCGGCGGTATGATACACGAGGCAATAAACAACTGCAAGCCGGATTTAAAGCTCATAGTCGTTTTAAACGAGAATGGTATGTCCATATCGAGCAATAAAGGAGTTTTCGCGACCTATCTCTCGAATTTCAGAGCATCCAAAAGGTATATTAACGCCAAGAATAACACGCGAACTATTCTTAGACATATTCCCATTTTAGGCAAGCCGATGGCATGGTGCATGTTTCATATCAAAGAGCTCGTAAAGCGACTTGTTTATAGGACCAACTATTTTGAGGATCTCGGATTCTATTATATCGGTGTCATTGACGGAAATGATCACAAAAAGGTCGAGCGCGCGCTTCGCAAGGCTAAGGAGCTCGGTAAATGTGTATTTGTACACATTAAGACAAAGAAGGGGAAGGGCTTGGCGGAAGCGGAAACCTCTCCGGAAAAATTCCATTCGGTAGCAACCGTTGGTTCGGATGGCAGTACATTCCATTCCGTGTTTGCAGACGCTCTTGTCGATCTGGCGAAAGAGAAGGATGACGTGGTTGCTGTTACAGCCGCTATGGGCATAGGTACGGGGCTTTCGGTCTTTGAGCAAAGCTATCCGGACAGATATTTCGACGTTGGGATAGCAGAGCCGCACGCGCTCACGTTCTCAGCAGGTCTTGCAGCCAACGGCATGAAGCCTTTTACCGCTATATATTCCACATTCCTTCAGCGTGGATACGATAACGTTGTGCATGACATTGCGTTGCAGAGCCTCCCCGTAAAAATGTTTATCGACAGAGCGGGGCTTGCGGCAGCCGACGGCGCTACCCATCACGGAATTTTTGACGTTGCTTTTCTCTCACAGATCCCGGAGGTTGAAATAATTGCGCCCTTAAGCTATGAATCGCTTAAAGAGAGTGTTAATTACGCGTATAACGCGGTGTCGCCCATAGCGGTCAGATATCCCAATTCATCCGAAAGCGCGCTGATCAATTCACATTTTGTATATTCGGATAAGGCGGCAGGAGTTAAGCTGGATTTTGATCCGCAAGATCCGCCGCGCAATATCTATCTCACCTACGGAGCAATTGCCCAAAATGTAATTGAGGCAAAACGTATTCTTTCCCTGAAAAATGTTGGCGCGGGAATAGTTCTCATAGAGAGAATAAAGCCGTATGCTCCCGTAGTGCGTTTCCTTCATAAGATTGCCTCTGACGGATCTTCATTTGTTTACGTTGAGGAGGGAATTAAGAACGGCGGCGCCGCTATGATAACGAGAGATATGCTTATCGGTGACGGAGTTTTGAACGGCGTACGGTTCGATATTGCGGCGATCGATGATAATTTTGCCAATCCGTCCGAGCTTTGCGATATTTACGACTGCGTAGGTCTTTCTCCCGAGAGACTTGCAGAATATTTTTTACACTAAACCGAGGAAACAATGATATATGATCTAAAAAACAGCGATTTTCCCGAGTATATCGGGAGAGTCAGGCTTTTGAACGCCGGTACATCAAGTAAGGTATATATTTTCACCTTTGGATGCCAACAGAATGAGGCTGACAGCGAGAAAATACTAGGCATGTCCGAGGCTATGGGCTACGAACGGACCGATACACCGGATGATGCCGATCTGATAATACTCAACACATGCGCTATAAGACAGCATGCGGAGGAAAAGGCGTTATCGATGCTCGGAAGATTTAAATCGCTGAAGAAAAGAAACAGCGATCTTATAGTAGGTGTTTGCGGATGTATGGCGGCAGAGGAGCACGTAAAGGAGCTTTTGAAGTCCGACTTCCACTACGTAACGTTTACTCTTGAGCCCAATATGCTTCACCGTATCCCGGAGCTTATATACCGCGCCATAACGGACAGGAAGCGCAGCTTTGTTATCGGCGAGGATAAGGGAGATATCGCCGAGGGGATGCCTATCACCAGAAGATATGGTCATAAGGCATGGGTTTCGATAATGTACGGATGCAATAACTTCTGTTCGTATTGCATCGTTCCATACGTCAGAGGCAGGGAACGCAGCCGTTCTTCCGCCGAGATATTGACTGAGTGCAGAGCGTTGATCGATGACGGAGTTAAGGAAATAACCCTTCTTGGTCAAAACGTTAACTCATATAAGGGAGAGTGTGATTTTGCCTCCTTGCTTGAGCGTATATCGGAAATTAACGGTGATTTTATCATAAGATTTATGACAAGTCATCCCAAAGACGTATCCGATACTCTGATAGACGTTATGAGCAAAAATGCGCCTAAAATCGCCCCGTACTTCCATCTGCCGCTTCAATCTGGAAGTGACAGAATTCTCAGGGCAATGAACAGAACTTATAACAGAGATAGATTTCTCTCTATAGTGGACAAGCTACGCAAGAGAGTTCCGGGCATATGCTTATCTACGGACGTGATCGTAGGATTCCCGTCTGAGACCGAGGAGGATTTTCTTGATACGCTCGAGGTTCTGAAAACGGCACGATTTGATATGGTGTACGCCTTCAAATACTCACCAAGAGAAGGAACTCCAGCGGCTAAAATGCAGGATATGATTGACACCGCGGTTAAAGAAGAACGAATAGAAAGACTTTTAAGGCTTCAGGATTCTATATCGCTTGAGAATAATGAAAAATACGTTGGTTCCGCCGAGACCGTGCTTGTTGATTCGCTTTCCAAACGAAAGGGAATGAATACCGTAAACGCAAGAACCTTCAGTAACAAGCTCGTTCACTTCGAGGGTGACGAGTCTATGATCGGAAAATATATAAGCGTGAAGATCGAGCGCGCAGGCGTCTATGAGCTTTACGCAAGTAAAATTGATAAATAACGAAAGAGGTATATAAAGATGACTAAGATTATTGAACTTGCACACCAGCTTGGAGCAGAGATCGCTAATAGCGATGAGATCAAAGCTCTCAATGAAACGAAGAATGCATTTGACAGCGATGCGGACCTTCAGGCTCTGATGAGCGAATACGAGGCAGATCGCGTTCTCCTCGGCCAGGAATTCTCGAAGGATAATTCGGAAATTGACGAGAAGGCGATTGCTGATCTCAGAGCGAGAATAGAGGAGCTTACCAAGGAAATATCCAAGAATCCCATTTACATCGCTTTTGCAAACGCACAGCAGAATATGAACAAGCTTATGGCTGACGTAAATGCTGAAATAAAGTTCTGTATAACAGGTGAGAGGGATAATTGCACGCACGACTGCTCTACGTGCTCCGGATGCCACTGATATTAATTTCCTTATTTACGGAGGTGCTGACATATGGCAGCAATAGTAATAGAAAAAAGAAGCGAATTGAAGACTGTAACGCCTATGATGAAGCAGTATCTTGAGATCAAGGCGGAATATGAGGGATATATTCTTTTCTACCGGCTCGGAGATTTCTACGAGTGCTTTTTCGAGGATGCGGTTGTCGCATCTAAAGTGCTCGATCTTGTCCTTACAGGCAGAGAATGCGGAGATGGAAAGAGAGCTGCTATGTGCGGCGTTCCCTTCCACAAGGCGGACGTCTTCATTGGAAAGCTTGTAGAGCATGGATATAAGGTAGGTATATGCGAGCAGGTGGAGGATCCCAAGCAGGCGGTCGGACTTGTCAAGAGAGAGGTTATCCGGGTTGTAACTCCCGGTACCGTAACCGATGCCGAGCTTCTGCGAGAGGGACAAAACAATTTCCTTGCATCCATATATTTTGGCAAAGAATGTGCCGGAGTCTGTTTTGCCGATATATCCACGGGAGACGTTTTTACTACCTACATCGATGGAACGGATACGATGCAACGACTTAAAAACGAGCTTTCTGCGTATAATCCATCCGAGGCTATAATAAACGTTTCAGATCAAGAATGTCTTGAAATAGTTGATTTTCTTAACGAAAAGTCACATTCGTTGGTTAATACGGGAATGCGCAGACTTTTTGGGTACGACAGGTGCAGGGATCTCGTTAAGAGCGTTTTTGCGGATGAGACAGACAGATTGTCAACACCCGAGCATATTATGGCAGTCGGGGCTTTGCTTGCATACATTAAGGAAACTCAGAAAAGCGAGATCACCTTTGCAAGAGAGATAAACGTATACTCCAAGGGGCAGTATCTTGAGCTGGACTACAACACCAGACGAAACCTCGAGCTGACCGAGTCCATGAGAAACAAGGAGAAAAAGGGATCGCTGCTTTGGGTGCTTGACAAGACTAAAACCGCTATGGGCGCAAGGCTTCTCAGAAGCTGGCTTTTGAAGCCCTTGCTTAATCCGGTCCAGATCGGCAAGAGACAAGCCGCCGTATCCGATCTTGTAAAAAAGAGAATGCTTCGCGACGAGCTCACCGAGCTTCTTAGCAATACTCTCGACCTTGAGCGTCTTACCGCAAAGGCTGTTTACGGAACCGCAAACGCACGAGATCTTCGATCAATTTTCCTGAGCATCGAAAGACTGCCTGAAATTAAGTCTATACTTGTGCAAAAAAGCGATAATCTGAAAGAGCTTGCCTCTCGCATTGACACACTTGATGACATTGCAGATCTTCTTGGTAAGGCAATAGTTGACAATCCCCCATATACCGTACGTGAGGGAGGAATGATCAGAGACGGATTCAATTCCGACGTCGATTATTACCGCAGCATCAAGTCCAATGGCACAGACATTATGGCGTCGATAGAGCAGAAGGAAAAAGAAGAAACCGGTATAAAAACTCTCAAGGTAGATTATAACAAGGTCTTTGGTTATTACATAGAGGTAACCAAGTCGTTTATCGATCAGGTTCCTGACAGATACGTGAGAAAGCAAACGCTTACCAACTGTGAAAGATATATCACAAGCGAGCTCAAGGAAATGGAAAACACCATATTCGGTGCGGAGGAAAAGATCGTCAGCATAGAGTACGAGCTGTTCTCCGGTCTGCGTGACGTAATAGCCGAGAACAATGAAAGGATCAGAGCTACCGCTGCTCTTATCGCAGAGATAGACGTGTACCGTTCCTTTGCTGAGGTAGCTGACAAAAATGGATACATATGTCCGGAGGTTGATCTTTCTTTCGATCTTATGATCAAGGATGGACGTCATCCCGTGGTTGAAAAGTTCGTAACTGACAGCTATTTCGTTCCCAACGACACTACACTCGATGTGTCAGATAACAAGGTAATGATCATAACCGGACCTAATATGGCGGGTAAGTCTACTTATATGCGTCAGGTAGCTATTATCACTATCATGGCACAGATCGGCAGCTTTGTTCCTGCCAAGGATGCTCGCATAGGCGTAGTGGATAAGGTGTTTACACGTGTCGGAGCTTCTGATGATTTGGCATCCGGTCAATCTACCTTTATGCTCGAAATGAACGAGGTTGCTTCTATACTGAAGAATGCTACCAAACGTTCGCTTATCATATACGATGAGGTTGGCAGAGGTACGAGCACATTTGACGGTATGGCTATCGCTCGCTCGGTTGTTGAGTATACATATTCCAAAAAGATCGGCGCGAAAACTCTTTTTGCCACTCATTATCATGAGTTGACCGATATGGAGGATGCTTTCCCCGGGATCGTTAACTACAATATCGCCGCAAAGAAGCGCGGTGATTCCATCACCTTCCTTCGCAAGATAGTAAGGGGCGGAACTGATGACTCCTACGGTATAGAGGTCGCAAAGCTTGCCGGTGTGCCTAATGAGGTAGTGAAGCGCGCAAGAGAGATCCTCAAAGATATTGAGGAGGGATCGCATATAGCGATAGGTCACAATGCGGTTAAAAAGGACGAGGAGGTCGATTTGTTTGCCGGCTTTGTCAGCTCGGTTAACGACGACGTGGCGGACAAGCTTCGTGAGGTAGATATCAACACCACTACACCCATTGAAGCTATGAATATTCTTTTTGAGCTCAAGAAAATGCTTAGGGACTAAAATAATATGGGAAAAATAAATGTTTTAAGCTTTGAAATAGCAAACCTTATCGCTGCGGGCGAGGTTGTTGAAAGACCTTCTTCTGTTTTGAAGGAGCTTCTTGAAAACTCAATAGACTCGGGTGCTACGTCCATTGTGGCGGAGATCAAGCATGGCGGTGTATCGCTTATCAGAGTTACAGATAACGGATGCGGTATGGAGCGCGATGATCTTCCCGTCGCTCTCCAAAGACACGCAACCAGCAAAATCAAGGACAAGGATGATCTCGGAAGTATTATGACGCTTGGATTCCGCGGTGAAGCTCTTGCTGCGATTTCGTCAGTTTCAGAGATGACGATTATATCTAAGACCAAGACTGCCGAGACTGCGACCATGCTTAGCGCAGAGGCGGGAAAGGTGGTAGATATATCAGAGGTTTTTGCCGCTGACGGAACCACTGTGGTCGTTAACAATCTTTTCTATAATGTTCCCGCCAGACGTAAATTTTTGAAAAAAGATTCGACAGAAGCTATGAATGTGGCTGCTCTTGTTGAAAAGGTCGCTCTTTCGCGCCCCGATATATCAATACAGCTGCTTATTGATGGTGAAGAAAAGTTCAAAACACCCGGAGATAACGATTTACTCAACACGATCTACGCCATTTTCGGAAAAGCCTTTTCCTCAAAGCTTATTGAGGTGGACGGCGAGGCTGACGGAATACGCGTGAGTGGATATATCGGAAGAAGCGACAACGTCAAGAAGAACAGAAATCTGATGAACGTTTTCATAAATGGCAGATACGTCAAGAGCCTTACGGCACAAGCGGCGATAGAGAGGGCGTATACCTCCTATATAGCGCCGGAGGCTTTTCCTACGTGCGTACTATTCATCGAGATGAGTCCGTCGTCGGTTGATGTTAACGTGCATCCTGCCAAGCTTGAGGTTAAGTTTTCCGATGAAAGAAGCGTATTTGAGATAGTTTATTACACTGTCAAAAATGCGCTTGAAAAGCACGAGTACAGACCGGAAATGGAATTCGGAAAACAAAAGCCTGAAAAGAATCTTCAAGGTGCTTATGTTCCGATTGGCGCCGATACCAAGGGCGAGCAGCTAACGATGGCGGTTCCTCAATATATCAGAAAGCCGGCTGATACTGTAATCAGAGAAGAAAAACGACCGATATCACCTGCGTATGAAAAGCACACGGTAGGTACAGATTTTGACAGACCGATGAAGGTTGCCGCAACTTCGGGCGTAAGTTTTGGCACAAGAAGCGGCGATAATCGACAGTCGATGACACCGAAGGACTCTGTCGAGCTGTTGAAAAAATACAGACAGTCTGTTGAGGAAAAGCAGATGGCTGTATCTGATATGCCGATTACAATACGTGTGGATAATAATACTCCGGCATATAAGTTTATCGGAGAGGCGTTTGACTGCTATGTAATGATAGAGTATGACGGAGCGCTGCTCGTTATAGATAAGCACGCCGCTCACGAAAGAGTAATTTTCGAGGATCTTAAGAAGCAGCGCGAAGATGACAAACGTATCGCTACGCAGTTGCTTATGCTTCCTCTTACGGTTGTTCTTAACAGAGAGGAGCTGGCGTGCGCTACGGAATATGCTGATGAAATGAAGATTGTAGGCTTTGAATACGCGATAAACGGAACGGCTGCGGATATCACGTCTATTCCCGAGGCGGTCAGCATAAATGATGCCGAGTCACTATTTGTAAGGATGCTTGATGAAATTATCGAAGGAAAGGGAAAACCCTCTATAACCGATGCGATAAGAAAAGAAAAGGCACTCTATCAGGTCGCTTGCAAGGCGGCGATCAAAGGCGGCAGGGTCTATACCAAAGAGATACTGCATTGGTTGATCGAGAAGCTTCTCAGCCTGCCTGACATAACGGTTTGTCCGCATGGAAGACCTGTCGCATTTAGGTTGACCAAGAATGAACTCGACAGACAATTTGAAAGATTAAAGTAAAGAAAGGTATGCTTAAATGGCAAAATACACATTATTAAAGCAGGAAGGAAGAGCTCGCCGCGGAAGATTTGAAACCGTACACGGAACGATAGAAACGCCCGTTTTCATGAATGTAGGAACTTCCGCTGCAATTAAGGGCGGCATATCTACAAATGATTTGCGAGACGTAAAATGTCAGGTTGAGCTCTCAAATACGTATCATTTGCACGTAAGACCCGGAGATGATCTTATATACAAGATGGGTGGACTTCATAAGTTCTTTAATTGGGACAGACCGGTGTTGACTGACTCGGGCGGATTTCAGGTATTCTCGCTTGCTAAGCTTCGTAAAATAACTGAAGAAGGGGTATCATTTAACTCTCATATTGACGGTAAGAGAATTTTCATGGGACCCGAGGAGTCAATGAGAATACAGTCTCATCTTGGATCTACCATCGCAATGGCGTTTGATGAGTGCGTAGAGAATCCATCGCCATATCAGTACGTGAAGGCGTCGGAGGAGCGCACTGTACGTTGGCTTAAAAGATGCAGAGATGAGATGGACAGGCTGAACGCTCAGGAGGGAACGGTTAACCCCCATCAGCTTCTTTTCGGCATAAATCAGGGCGGAACATACGACGATTTGCGAGTCAGGAATATGGAGGCTATTAAAGATATCGATTGCGACGGATATGCGATCGGAGGACTTGCCGTTGGTGAATCCGCTGACGTTATGTACCACGTAATTGACGTAGTGGAGCCTCATATGCCGGTCGATAAGCCAAGATACCTCATGGGAGTGGGAACTCCGCAGAATATCGTTGAGGCAGTGTACCGCGGTGTAGATTTCTTTGACTGTGTAATGCCGTCGAGAAATGCTCGCCACGGAAATCTCTTTACTTGGAAGGGAAAGATAAATCTGCTCAATGAAAAGTACATTGATGACGCGCGCCCGATCGCCCCGGAGTGTGAGTGCCCTGCGTGTAAGCATTATTCGCGTTCCTATATCCGTCATCTCTTCAAGGCTAAAGAGGCACTTGGTATGCGTCTTGCGGTACTGCATAATCTTTACTTCTACAACGACCTTATGCAGAAGATACGCGACGCTCTTGATGAAGGAAAGTACGAGGAATTTTATCATCAATACAGAGATCTCCTGGCAGAAAGGCGTTCAGATTAATAATAAAAGACAGATTAGCGAAAATCACGTCATAAAAGACACAGTTTCCGTTAATCTGTCTTTTTTTAATGTCCCGAGCAATGTGAGCCGTCAAAGAATCCTGTCATATCGCAGAAATAGTTGTTATTATCAGTCGGCTTAAGACCGATCGCGCGAAGCAAGGTCTCATCTCCCGCAGCCTTATTTGCACGCAACGTGTGCGCTCCGCACATATCAATAAAATTCATAGTGGCTCTGCCTAGTATGAACATAGCCTCGTAATCGTCAGAATATGCGCCGGACGGTCTTAAATCAAGCAAGATTCCGCCTTCGGAGTTAATTTCAAATTGCGAGAATCCCATAAGCTCATCAGTGTCTGACGCGTTCATCGCGTATGCGAAAGCACCTTCTTTATATTCGGCGTTGCATTTGCGAGCGCATTCTCTTTGAAGCTCGGCAGATTGTATAGGAGAGATCTTAAACATGGTGGTTTATCTCCTCGGTTGCCTTGTAGAGATAGTCTATCTCGTGCTTTTCAAGATAACGCCATTTTCCGACGGGGAGACCGTCCAGCTTCAAGTTTCCGATAGAAAGCCTCGAAAGACGCTTTACGGTGAGACCTGCCGCCTCGCACATTTTTCGTATTTGCCTATTTCTGCCTTCAAATAAAGTCATTTTTAAGACGGTTCCGCTATCATCCTCACCTGAAACGCTAACTGTAACAGGTTGTATTTTGTAATCATCTATTATCAGCGGGGATGATAAAATTTCCATTTGCTCGTCGCTTACCTTGCCTGCGACCTTAACACGATACACCTTACCTATTGCGTGCTTGGGATGCGTGAGTCTGTTCTTTAACTCTCCGTCATCGGTGAGTAGAAGAATACCCTCTGAGACGAGGTCAAGCCTACCTACCGGATAAACACGCGCGTCTACTCCATCAAGCAGATCGGTCACACACTTTCTGCCTCTGTCATCCGCGGTCGAGCAAAGATATCCGCGTGGCTTATTCATCATTATGTATGTGTATTTCTTTTTTTCGTATTTGATCCTTTTTCCCCGGTAGGATATTACGTCATTTCTGGGGTCGATCTTAGTGCCAAGCTCGGCAACGTGTCCGTTTACGGATACGTTGCCGTTTTTGATTTCTTCCTCTGCGGCTCTACGTGACATAATGCCCGTATCGGCGATATATTTTTGAAGTCTGATTTTTTCCATTGTCGAAATTTCTCCTGTATTATAAGAAGCGTCTTGCTGTTTTTTGTATATTTACGTCGTTTTCGGCGATAATGTCTACTGTTTCTTCGCGCTCACCGATTTTAAGCGTCACCTTACCCAGCTTATCACCGCGCTTAACGTCTTTTGCTATATATGTCGGCAGATCTAACGAACAGTCTACCGTCTCATCGATACGCTTTACTATGCTTTCGGTAGCAGGAGCGATTTTTACTCGTGCTCCGTCCGCTGATATTGTTGGCAAGCTGTCCGGGATCGTTAGCACCGTATCAATGTCTATGCGCTCAAGCTGCTCAAAGCCATAATCTAGCATATTTTTGTGGTCAGCCCAATCGTCAGGATCGTCAAGAGTAACGGCTACGAGGATCACGCCGTCCTTTTCTGCGGCACTGACAAGACAGCGTCCGCATCTTTTGGTATAGCCGGTTTTTACACCGATACATCCTTCGTAGCACTTTAACAGCTTGTTGTGATTTACGACGGTTCTCGTAGATTCACCGATGCGAAAGCTGTATTTATACGTGCCGGAAATCTTCCTGAACGTTTCGTTATTTAACGCTTCGGCAGCTATAAGCGACAGGTCGTGTGCTGTGGTATAGTGTTCTTCCGCGTCAAGGCCGTGAGGGTTTTGAAACCTTGTATCATTAGCGCCTATCTCCAAGGCTCTCGCTGTCATTACATCAGCGAATGCGGAGACACTGCCGGATATGCGGAGCGCAAGCGCGGTAGCGGCATCGTTGGCGCTTTGGAGAAGAACAGCGTAGATAAGATCCTTCACGGTTAATTCATCGTTTTCCTTCAAATACAGAGAAGAACCCTCAACTCCCACAGCCTCTTTGGGGACAACTATCACTTCGTCGGGGTCAAGTGTCTCGATTGCTATGAGTGCTGTTATGATTTTTGTAGTACTAGCCATCGGTAAGCGTTGATCGGGGTTGTGCTGATATAAAAATGATTTTGTATCGGGATTATATAGCGCGGAGGCTCTCGCGTGCGTGCCGACACCGGTATCGGCAGACGCCAGCAGTGCCATCATTGATATAAAAAAAGTTGAAAGTATCAAAAGATACAGTATTGTTTTTCTGTCTTTCATAACCACCTCTCATTCTTATTATATATTTTGAATGAGAAAATATCTGTGGAAAGTTATGACAGAACATTTTTAATTCGTTCTATTATTTCCGGTGAATGTTCAACGATTGAAAAAAGGCGGTCGGCGCTTGCTTTATCATCGTTGAGTGATATCAGCTTAACCGATGAATCGTTGTTAACTGTAAGAAATGCTACGGGAGTGATAGATATTCCCGT
This sequence comes from uncultured Ruminococcus sp., assembly GCA_964460165.1. Taxonomy (GTDB): domain Bacteria; phylum Bacillota; class Clostridia; order Oscillospirales; family CAG-272; genus UBA1740. The sequence goes on from CAYWPS010000007.1 coordinate 23,318, forward strand.
GCCGCTTCCGCAACCGAAATTTTGTATTTGCGACAGCTTTTTCTGACCGTAGTCAATACCGCCTCCCGCGAATCCTACCGTTATTTTTGATATGGGTATGATGGTTACTCCAGACGGCGTATTAATGACGTTGCCAATGACCGTTTCAACATCGGCAAAACCCTTGATCCCATCTAAGGATGTTTTGATTATTTCACTCATATCAGACATTTTTGATCACTCTCTTTACTTTGTTTTTCACAATATAGTATAGGAAAAACAGGGCAGAAATAATCAGATGATACAGTGGAAAATGGAGTGAAGCGTCGAATCCCGGCATGTTAGGATCTGAATTGTCATCAAAATTTTCCTCGGCAGTGATAATATTCAAGCTCCTTGAGCATATGCCGAGATATGAAAAAAATAACCGAGATGATGCCTTTATTCCGGCATTTTTAATGATCGTTATCGGATCCGAGGATTCGTATGGGATATCGTATATCTTTACCGCAACGTCGCTTTTTGAAATCAGATATTTTAGCGTTTTTAAAGCGCTTGAAGCGTTTTTTAATAATCCGGATAATTGTTTAAGGCGCTGTTTATTGATCTTTTCTTCATGCAGGACTAACGCTATGATATTAAAGTTGATTTTTACGGTCAGCGTATCTCGTTTTGTTACTTTTACGTCAACTCTTTGGAGAAGTATATATAAAAGCGCAAAAGTGATAGGAAGTAACCGTAATAGCATCATACCGTCTATTAATAGTCCTCGTGAATATCGTCATCAGCAGAGGGCTCCTCGTACTCAACGGATCCTTCCGAAGCTTCCCGGTCAGTCTCGTTATTTTCTGGTGCAGCGGTTTCTTCCGATGCATCCGCGATATCTTTGTTATCCATTGCGTTTTCAATGTCCAGAGTGAGCTGTTCGCCGTTTGCAATGCTTTCATCAATCGTTTCCACAGACGCCTCCTCTTGCGCTTTTGCTCCTTCAAACGCTTCGATAAGCTCATCGCTTGTTTTTGGCAATGAGTCAAGATCGTTAAGACCGAAGCAACGCAAGAAGTCTGAGGTAGTTCCGTAAAGCATGGGTCTTCCGGGAACGTCAAGGCGCCCGGTGGATGTTATAAGACCTCTGTCGAGCAGGTTGTTCATCGCATAGGAGGAGTCAACTCGTCTGAGCGTATCTACAAACGCTCTCGTGACGGGCTGGTTATATGCAACGATAGCCAAAACCTCCATGGATGAGGTCGAAAGCGAGCCACTTTTTCTTATTCCGAGAGCATCTCGTATTTCGTTGAGATAATGCTCCTTGGTGCAGAGCTGGCAGGAATCTTTATAGGTCAGGAGAATAACGCCTCGGGGGATCGAGGGGTCGTTATACTTCATTGCATATTCAAACACCTTATCTTTTACCACGGCGGGTGTGAGATCAAAAACTCTTGCGAGTGTTGAGTATGTTATGGGATGTCCTGCGGCAAAAAGGACTGCCTCAAGAGCCTCCTCGAATACTACCACTCTGGGAGCTTCTTCTTCATTGGGTTCAATAATCTGTTTTATTTCACTCATCGTTTTTGCCTCGTCAATTTTCTTCATTTTCTTCTGTTGCGGGAGTATCAAACTCACTCTCTGTTGCTTCTCCGGGGATGTAATCCGGATTGAGCGCGAACATCATTTCAAGACCGTTTTCTTCATATTCGATAACGTCCTCGATCATTTTGATAGAGGTAATTTTGATTCGCTGAATTTTTATAAGCTCGAGCACGCCCATAAATCTTGCGACGAGCTCAGCTCTGGAGTCTGCGTCCTTAAGCAAGAAGAACAGTGAAGCTTCCTTTTGTTCTTCGAGAATCTCGCAAATTTGTTCGATCTTCTCCTCGACGGAGACGACCTTACGCTTGATAAGCGGGTTAACCAGATCCTGTGGTTTTCTGAGTGCCTCGGCAACCTTTATTCTGCGCAGAACGGCGTTAAGCGCCTTGACAAGAAGATCGGGATCGAGATCTAGCGGAAGTCCGCGCTCGGGCGGAACGGAGTCCTGCCCCTTTACGAATCTTCCCGAGTAATCGTCATACATAGGCTTGAGCTTTTCAGCAGCAAGCTTTGCCTGCTGATGAAGGAGAAGCGCATTCTGAATTTCGCGTCTGGGGTCGTTTTCCGTGCCTTCCTCGTGAGGAAGAAGCATCTTGCTTTTGATGAGCATAAGATCGCTCGCCATAACTATAAATTCAGTTGCGACCTCGAGATCCATTTTCTGCGCTTCCTCAAGATATTCCATATACTGATCACATATCAGCGAAATAGGTATATCCGTTATACTGACCTTGTTCTTTTGTATCAGGGCAAGAAGCAGGTCAAGAGGGCCTTCAAATTGGTCGAGTCTGTAAGTGATCTGTTCTAACATTAAATCCTCCGTTGGTTATCTGAATATCGGGATGAGTTTCCAGAAGCTCAGCATACCGTTTGCGATCGCGTTTATAGCATCGCTTAGTATATCAGAAAGAGAAAAAATCTTTGCTATTGCGCTTAGAACTGAATTGCTTGCCACAAATGGAATTGATAAAAGTATCATATATACGTATTGTCCAAGCAAAAGCCAGGCAATAACACCCCAATATATTTGCCTCTCGTATTTCATGATCCTGAAATACCATTTTTGAGGAAGGATTACATTCAGGATTCTTGAGCCGTCAAACGGCGGTATCGGTATTAGATTGAAAATTCCAAGACCAATATTTATGGAGAAGAAATAAAGGAAGAATAATAGTAAATTAACCTGTAGGTTATTGAGGAATGTACTGCTTGTCTCCTTTAATGTGTAGAGAGATAGGAGATACAAAAATGATGTGAAAAATCCTACTATAAGATTGGTTGCGGGACCTGCTAATGCAGTAAGTGCAAATCCCTTGCGCGGATTTTTGAAGTTTCTTGGGTCGATTGGTATGGGCTTTGCCCAGCCAAAGTGAAAGAATACCATACATAACGCACCGAAGGGATCAAGATGCTTTATGGGATTCAACGAAAGCCTGCCTAGAGATTTTGCTGTGTCATCTCCGAGCTTGTAGGCTACGAATCCATGGGCAAATTCGTGTATCGTCAAAGCAACCAGCGCAGCCATGACAGTTAGTATTAATTGCGATAAATCCATCGTTTGTTAACCTTTAGATTCTATTTTGGATGCGTTAAGAGATAGCATCCGTTATTTTTTTCCAAACCTCGTCTTTTCCGACACGGGTTACAGAGGAGAAGGGAATTATCTCGATTCCCGTTCCCTCAAAATATTCTTTTTGCAGCTCATCAAGTGCATTTGCGAGCTGAGCTTTGGACAGCTTATCCGTTTTCGTGGCAACTACTATAAAGTTTACACCGTTGTCAATTAGAAAATTGATCATCATGATATCGTCTTCGGTCGGACCCGTGCGTATATCGATAAGCTGTATAACGAGCTTGATAGCATCACTCGACGGATTTTTGATAAAATAGTCTTCCGTGAGACTGCTCCAGCCTCTTTTGGATTCCTGAGAACGCTTTGCATATCCGTATCCGGGAAGATCGACGAGATAGAGCTTTTTGTCTATATCGTAGTAGTTGATCGTAATAGTCTTTCCGGGAGAAGAAGAAACCCTTGCAAGTGATTTTCTTCCAAGCAGAGTATTGATCAGTGAGCTTTTTCCGACGTTTGATCTTCCAGAAAGAGCGACCTCGGGGCGCGGATCACGCGGAAATTGTCTGGAATTTCCAACGGTGATAGCTATATTCGCATTGTTTGCGTTTATCTTCATTGTATTCTCCGATCGATAGATTAGATTACAAGCGCATTTTTAAGAACATCCATAGCAGTCGAGCAGGGAATAAAGGTAAGATTTTCCTTAGCTTCCTTGTCGATATCGTCAAGATCTCTTACGTTGGAATCGGGGATAAGGACGGTTTTCACACCTGCGCGATAAGCAGCGAGCGTTTTTTCCTTCAATCCGCCGATAGCGAGTACCTTTCCGCGAAGAGTGATCTCTCCCGTCATTGCAATATCGCGTCTTACGGGATAGTTTCCGAGCGCGCTGATGATAGCGGTTACCATCGTTACGCCGGCGGAAGGACCATCCTTAGGGATCGCGCCTTCGGGGAAGTGGATGTGTATATCCTTCGTCTTATAGAAGTCCTTGTCTATTTTATACTCTACGGCAAGCGTTCTCACGAATGAGTGAGCGATCTTTGCAGATTCCTTCATAACGTCGCCGAGCGATCCCGTCAGCTCTATTTTTCCCGTACCGTCAAGAACTGCGACCTCTACTTTAAGCATATCTCCGCCCGCTTGTGTATAAGCAAGTCCGTTTACTACGCCAACAGGATCTTCGCCATCGATCTTTTCGGGAATAACCTTTATTTTTCCAAGGAATTCGGAAAGGTTCTTCTCAGTAATTCTGACCGACTTCGCCTTTCCCTCGGCAATCTTTTTGGTCGCCTTTCTCATAAGGGATGCCAATTCTCTTTCGAGATTTCTTACACCGGCCTCGCGAGTATATCCCTTTATGAGCGCAAGTATGCCGTCGTCGGTTATCTTGAACATAGACTTCTTTACGCCGTTGAGCGACATTTGTTTAGGGATAAGGTGGTTTTTTGCAATCGCAAGCTTCTCGCTGTCTGTGTAGGTGGAAAGCTCTATAATTTCCATTCTGTCGAGCAAGGGCGTGGGAATACCGTCATAGCTGTTTGCGGTGGCTATAAACATAGTATCGGAAAGATCTATCGGTATTTCCATAAAATTATCCCTGAATGATTTGTTCTGCTCCGGGTCAAGCACCTCGAGAAGAGCAGATGTGGGATCTCCGCGGAAGTCCTTTGCCATCTTGTCGATTTCGTCAAGCACGATAACGGGATTTTGCACCTTCGCGTTAATTATGGCGCTGACAATTCTGCCGGGCATTGCGCCGACGTAAGTCTTTCTGTGACCGCGTATCTCCGCCTCGTCGTGCATACCTCCGAGAGATACTCTGGCATATTTTCTCTTGAGGGCTCTTGCGATAGATGCCGCTACCGATGTTTTGCCGACACCGGGAGGACCTACAAGACATATTATCTGACTCTTTACGTCTTTAGAGAACTGTTTGATTGCTACGAATTCAAGTATTCTTTCTTTGACCCTTTCAAGACCGTCGTGGTCTGCATCAAGCACCGCGCGAGCTTCCTCTACATTTACTTCGTCAGCGGAATTAATACCGAACGGGAAGTCGAGACAAGTGTCAAGATATGCTCGTATTACGGTCCCTTCCGCTGCGCCGAAGGGCGTCTTCGAGAGCTTGTTAAGCTCCTTAAACAGCTTTTCTTTGATATCATCAGAGAGATTTGCCTTTAATATTTTCTCCTCGTACTCGGTTATCTCATCATCGTCGTCCTCGCCGAGCTCGGATTGGATCGCTTTTATTTGCTCCCTGAGGAAGTAATCCTTTTGATTGCGGTCGATTTTTTGCCTGACTTGAACCTGAATGTCATGCTCACATTCGAGAAGCATAAGCTCTTCCTCGAGACACACGAGCAGCTTTTCGAGTCTTGTTTTAGGAAAGATCGCCTCAAGCACCGCTTGTTTGTTTTTATAGTCGATCACTGCGGACGATGCAACAAAGTCGGCAAGATATCCGGGATTAACTATTGCTTCAGCGTTCATGCGGAGATCGTCGTTGAAGCTGGGGTGGATATCCTTCAATGGCTTCAGACGATTTTTTACCTCCTGCATAAGAGCTTCAAGTTCTTTATTCAAACGCGCCGGAGATTTTTCTTCTCTGAGATTTCCGATGGCGAGATAGAATCCGGAGGTTGCTCTGACATCCTTTATCTTTATTCTGGAAAGCCCCTCAAAAACAACGGAAAGGTTGCCTTGCGGATTTTTGACAACGTGCTTGATCTCCGCGACGACACCCACGTCGTAAAAGTCGTCCTCCGTGGGCTCCTCCACGGATATATCCCTTTGAGTAGCAAGGATGACCTTTGCGTCATGCAGAGTTGCGGCAGCAGTGAATGCCTTGAGAGATATAGGTCTCACGATTTCAATGTTGAGTTGAACACCGGGGAATCCTACTATTCCTCTTAAAGCAACGAGGGGGAGGGAGACCTCATTAATTTCATCTTCTATATATTCTTTGTCGTTCAGTTTTGACATTTTAACCTCGTGAATATGCTTAGTTGGCGAATAATCATAATACGCCAAATATCATTATAGCATACTTTTTTATTAAAATCCATAGTTTTTTAAAAATATTATTTGCTTTAATTTAAATATTATGTAAATAATGCAGATATTTAAAATATTTTCCTAACCTTCGTTGACTTAAGGGCTCAAGTATGGTATAATAGCATAATAAAATGATATGGTGGAAGTATGTATATTTTAGGAATTGACCCGGGATTTGCAATAGTTGGGTGGGGAATTGTTGAAGCGCACAAGGGACAAGTTCGTCCCGTGGCGTACGGCGCTATAACAACTCCCGCGCACACGCCGATCGAGTCCCGATTGCTTATGATTCAAAACGATCTTGAAGCGATAATAGAAAAATATCATCCCGAGGAAATGGCAGTCGAAGAGCTTTTCTTCAATACAAATATTACTACCGGTATAGCCGTCGCAGAGGCACGAGGTGTCATTATATGCACTGCTCACAAGCTTGGCGTTAAGGTGAATGAATATACGCCATTGCAGGTAAAGCAAGCGGTTGCAGGCTACGGTAAAGCGGAGAAACAGCAGGTTATAGCGATGGTAACGGCATTGCTTAAGCTCCCAAAGCCCCCAAAGCCCGACGATACAGCCGATGCGCTTGCTATTGCGCTTTGTCACTCTCAGTGTGCCGGATCGGCAATGGGAAAATACTTTAATCAAAGAGGATAATGAAATGTGGTTAGCAGCAGAATGGAAAGACTATACGATAGTAGATGCTTCCTCGGGCGAAAAACTTGAGGTTTGGGGAAAATACAGCCTTGTAAGACCCGATCCCCAGGTCATATGGAAAACAGAAAAGAAAGATCCTCTTTGGACTCGTGCGGATGCAAGCTATAAGAGAAGCAGAAGCGGAGGCGGTGCGTGGAATGAGAATCGACTGCCTGAAAGCTGGAATATTCGATACAAGGATCTGACGTTTCTTATTAAACCCACCGGTTTCAAGCACACGGGGCTTTTCCCGGAGCAGGCGGTCAATTGGGACTGGTTCAGGACGTTGATCGAAAAGGCGGGCAGACCGATCAAGGTGTTGAATCTCTTTGCGTATACTGGAGGAGCAACTGTTGCCGCAGCAAAGTCGGGCGCTTCTGTTTGTCACGTGGATGCCTCGAAGGGAATGGTGCAATGCGCAAAGGAAAACGCCAGGCTTTCAGGACTTGCCGATGCTCCGATCAGATATATAGTGGACGATTGTAAGAAGTTTATCGAGCGTGAAATACGGCGCGGAAATAAATATGACGGTATAATTATGGATCCCCCCTCCTACGGCAGAGGTCCCACGGGAGAGGTGTGGAAGATAGAAGAAAGCATTGACGATTTCGTTGAGCTCGTTTCCAAGGTTTTATCAGACAAACCTCTTTTCTTCCTTCTTAATTCATATACAACAGGCTTGTCGGCATCCACCATGAAATATATAACGGATTCGAGGCTTTTGACTAAATTTAGCGGAAAAAGCGAAGCAGACGAATTAGGGCTGCCGGTGCAAGAGTCGGGACTTGCTTTGCCCTGCGGTTCCAGTGTCAGGGTTGAATTTGTTTGATTTTTAAAGGACTTGATAAATGAACGAGGAAAAATACATTATAAAAACAGAGAACCTGAGCTTCACTTATTTTGACGGAGATTTTGATGAGATGACGACCGAGGAGATACCCGCTCTCAGATCTGTGAATCTTGCTGTTAAGGAAGGCGAATACATCTCTGTACTCGGTCACAACGGATCGGGTAAATCCACACTAGCCAAGCTTTTGAATCTTATTTTGATACCAACCTCAGGTAAGATCTTCATTGACGGCAAGGATGTCTCTGACGAGAATTTGTCAGAGGATGAGGTGTTCGAGGTGAGAAAAAAGATAGGGATGGTCTTCCAGAATCCCGATAACCAGATCGTCGCAACGGTCGTTGAGGAAGACGTGGCGTTCGGCCCTGAAAATCTCGGTTTGCCAAGAGAGGAAATACGCCGCAGAGTCGTCAATGCATTGAATGTTGTCGGCATGCAGGATTACACGCGCCATGCTCCGCACAAGCTCTCGGGCGGACAAAAGCAAAGAGTAGCGATAGCAGGAATAATCGCAATGCGTCCCCGCGTGATCATCTTTGATGAGTCTACCGCAATGCTGGATCCAATCGGCAGAAAATCCGTTATAGACATTATGGAAAAGCTGAATCGCGAGGAAAACATTACCGTCATCAATATTACCCATTATATGGAAGAAGCGGCAAGGGCGGACAGAGTTATCGTTATTAACGACGGAGAAATGATCCTTGACGGAAGCGCCAAGGAAGTGTTCGCTCAGGTGGATCTACTTCATAAGATAGGGCTTGAGTCTCCGCAGAGCACAGAGCTCGTTAATTTGCTGAAGCACGAGGGCTTGGATGTTGATACTCATGTAATCGGCGAGGATGAGTGTATAAATACTATTATTTCCGCACTGACCGTCGAAAAGGAAAGAAGTTAGAAAATGAACGAAATTATTAAGGTTGAAAACGTTTCGTACGTTTACGGCAAGGGGACGCCTTTTCAAAAGGTTGCGCTCGATAACGTTTCTGTCAGCTTTGAAAAGGGGAAGATAACGGGTCTTATAGGGCATACCGGATCCGGAAAGTCTACGCTCGTAAGCTTGCTTAACGGACTAAACAAGCCGACAGAAGGAAGAATACTGTTAAATGGCGTTGATATATGGGAAAAGCCCAAGGAGATAGCAAAGATTCGCTTTAAGGTCGGTGTGGTGATGCAGTATCCCGAATATCAGCTGTTCGAGGATACCGTTTGGTCGGATATAGGCTTCGGTCCCAGAAATCAGGGTCTGAGTGATGAAGAAATCAGGCACAGAACGATTGATGCTATAAGATTTACGGGGATAGGAAAAGATATTCTTGAAAAATCACCTTTTGATTTATCGGGCGGGCAGAAAAGAAGAGTAGCCATAGCCGGAGTTATTGCTATGCGTCCGGATGTTCTTGTGCTTGACGAACCTGCGGCAGGACTTGATCCGCGCGGAAGACGTGAGATACTCGGCGGGCTCAGGAGACTTGCCGAAGAGACGGGAACTACGATCATTCTTGTAAGTCATTCCATGGAGGATATGGCGCATTACTGTGACAATGTGGTTGTCATGAACGAATCCCGCGTATATAACAGCGGTACGGTCGAGGAGGTATTCTCTCTGGGATCGCAGCTTTCCGCTATAGGTCTTGACGTTCCGCTGATCTCGAAGATCGCGGATGAGCTTATACGTCGCGGTGTTCAGCTTAAAGGTACGCTTTATACGGTTGAAGGGGTCAAAAAAGCAATAATTGAATACGCAAAGGGGGTAGAGATATGATTTCCGATATTACACTCGGTCAATTCTTCCCCGGTTATTCCGTTATTCACAAGCTTGATCCGAGGACCAAAATTATTCTTGCGGTATTATTTATAGTCACCGTTTTTCTTGCGAATAATCCTATGACGCTTGCTTTTCTCGCAGTCGTAACATTCGTCATGATATTGATGAGTAGGATATCGCTGAAAGTTATATTCAAAGCTGTAAAGCCGCTGGTATTTATACTTGCATTCACGGCTGTACTCAATATTTTTCTTACACGCGGCGAAGGTGAACCGCTTGTGGCGTTCTGGGTGATACAAATATACGCGGAGGGATTAGTCAGAGCAGCGTTTATGTTTGTCAGGGTTATAATATTCATCCTTTCATCGACTGTGCTATTGACATACACCACATCTCCGATATCCTTAACGGATGGTATCGAGTCGCTTATGTCGCCTTTGAAGAAGATAAAGGTTCCGGTGCACGCATTTGCTATGATGATGTCAATTGCGCTACGATTCATTCCTATTCTCGTTGAGGAAACCGAGAAGATCATGAACGCGCAGAAATCGCGCGGAGCGGATTTTTCGAGCGGAGGACTTGTCAAAAGGGCAAAGGCACTGATACCTATTCTCATACCTTTGCTCGCATCATCATTTAACAGAGCCGATGAGCTTGCTACCGCCATGGAATGTAGGTGTTACAGAGGCGATAATAACAGAACAAAGCTTGTCAAGTTGGAATATAAGGCTATTGATCTCGTCTGGATGCTCTCGTTTGTTTTGATCATGGTCGTTGTTATTTTGCTCAGAACACTTCCTTACGGTTACGAAATAACATCTCCTCTATACAAGGTATTTTTCTACAAAATTTAAGGATTGGAGGCCGAGGATGAAATACTTTGCCAAAATTAAATACCTCGGTACGAATTTTCACGGATTTCAGGTGCAGCCCGACAAGAGAACGGTTCAGGGCGAGTTATGTGAGGCGCTTGAGCTCGCAACGGGACATCCGTGTAAGGTTACGGGATGCAGCCGTACCGATGCGGGAGTTCATGCCAACGAGTTTTGCATAACCGTTGATTGTCCGGAGTCCACCATTCCTCCCGAGAAGCTTCCTGTCGCGGTTGCGAGATTTATGCCCGCAGATCTGTCACTTTACTATGCCGAAAAGGCAGGTGACGATTTTCACCCCAGATATGACGTTGTTTCAAAGGAATATTTGTATAGGATAAAAAACGAAAGAGTATACGATCCGTTCTCTTACGGCAGAGCCTGGTTTTTGCCAAAGCCGATCGATGATGAGCATATATCTAAGATGCGGAAGGCGGCGGATCTTATAGTTGGCAAAAAAGATTTCTCGGCATTTATGTCGCCGGGCTCGGATGTTACCGATACCGTGCGCAATGTATTTTACATTGAAGTTGAAAAGAAAGGTTCGGATATCGACATTAAGGTTTGCGCGGATGGATTTTTGTATAACATGGTGAGAATTATCGTAGGCACGTTAATAGAGGTTGCATACGACAGAATGACACCCGATGATATAACGAAGGTCGTGGAATCGCGTGACAGATGCAATGCCGGAATGACCGCTCCGCCGGACGGGCTTTATTTAAATAAGGTTTCATATTGATTCCTATATTGCTAAAAAAAACACAAAATAAATATAACGCAGAGTGACAAGATTTAATCAGTCTTCATTCTGCGTTTTTTATTTGAGGTTGTTATGAAAAAAGTGTTGATATTCGCTACGGTCCTGATAACCGTCATTGCGATTCTGACTGCCTTGTTATCCGGTGCGGCTATAGTATATGCAAGGAAGAATATTGACTACGGTTTTGATGAGGAGCTGTTCGCGAAGGCTAAAGAAGATCAAACCGTTTATTATTACGCTTATAATTCCACCGGAGCATTAACTGAGATATATAAGAGCTCTAAAAATTCGATACGGGAATGGACGAGATTCGAGGACATAGGTGCAAATCTTAAAGCCGGATTTATCGCTATGGAGGATCGTGAGTTTTATAATCATAAGGGAGTTAATATAAAACGAACCTTCATTGCGGCATTGAACCATTTATTTAAGTTCAGAAGCAGTTTCGGGGCTTCAACGATAACACAGCAGGTTATTAAAAATATCAGCGGAGACAATGACAGCAGCGTTTTACGCAAGGTGAAGGAAATATTCCGTGCACTAAATCTTGAGCGGAATCATTCAAAGGACGACATTTTTGAGCTATATCTTAACATAATTCCAATGTCCGGCAATATGAATGGCGTTGGAGCGGCGGCTGAGGTATATTTCGGCAAGGAGCCGCATGAATTATCCTTATCCGAAGCAGCAACAATTATCGGAATAACAAATGCTCCTACAAAATATAACCCGTACACAAATCCGGATGCGTGTATAGAAAAAAGAAATAAAGTTTTATACGCCATGCTGGACGTAGGGTATATAAACGCCGATGAGTACGACTACGCTATTAAAGAGCCGCTTGTTTTGAGCTCCGGAAAAGGTAATTTTGGCATCTCATCGTGGTTTATTGAAACTGCAAATGATGAAATTCTAGGTGATATATCCAATAAATATGGGGTATCTCGAGTTGCGGCGAAGCTTATGATGAACGGCTCTCGTGTCATATTAACGATGAATCCCGAAATACAGAAAATACTTGAGGAATATTTTGAGAATACGGATAACTTATCGGAAAAGGTTGCGGATGGGCTCAATTATTCGATGATAATATCCGATCCGCATAGCGGAGATCTGCTTGGCGTTATAGGTAATGGTGGAAAAAAGAGTGGGGAGCTACTGTTTAATTATGCGACAGCTAACGTTACTCCGGGATCGGTATTGAAGCCGATAGCGTTGTACGCACCTTTAATAGAGAACGGCAGGATTTCTTGGTCAACAATGCTGGATGATTCTCCTATTGAATATATTAAAAACGGAGATGATATGATTCCATATCCAAAAAACACCCCGGATGTGTATGACGGGCTGATTGACGTGAACGACGCTCTCAAAAAGTCAAAGAATACGGTTGCGATCCGCCTGTTTGAACTTCTGGGGGCTAGGAGTATATTTTACAATCTCAAGAGCGTCTATGGGTTTGATTCTTTAGTGGAGAGCGTTAAGGGTACGAACGGGCAGACGATCTCGGATATGAGCTCTGCGCCCTTGGCGCTTGGTCAGTTAAGCTACGGAATATCTCTAAGGAAGCTGACCGAGGCATATAACGTATTTCCGGGAGAAGGTGTGCTATGTTCCGGTAGGTCGTATATAAACGTATACGATAGGCACGGTGAAACGATCGTAAGCAAAGAAGTTCACGAAAAAAGAGTTTATTCAGCTGATACGGCAGCAGTGATGAATCAATTGTTATCAAATGTTGTCAATAACGGTACGGCAAGGCAAATACGGTTGAAGGAGTTGGTCGACGTAGCAGGGAAGACCGGCACATCCGGAAATGACAAAGACAGACTGTTTATTGGATATACACCTTATTTTACCGCAGGGATCTGGTGTGGATTTGGCAAGGCGGATAGACCGGTCGGATTTAATAATCCAAGCCATCTTGATATATGGGACGACGTAATGCAGCGCATCCACGGTAAACTTATATTTAATGGATACAGTGAGGAGCTTGAGAGCTTTAAAACCGGAAATCTGATAATAGCGCCATATTGTTCAAAATCCGGATCGACACCTACAGAGGATTGCGAGCTCGACGAGGATGCCGAGATTAGATTGGGATATTTTAAGCCAGAAAATGTTCCGGCTGAAAAATGCGATTATCATTAGATACACTTTACAATTTCGCATTTTTATGTTATAATCAGAAAAAAAGACCGAGGACCGTAGTTTTGGAATATACGATATTATATAGTAACAGAAAGACCATTTCTATCTCCGTTGAAAAGTGCGAGGTCGTTGTTAGGGCACCAAACGGAACTGATGCGGAAACGATCGGAAAAGCAATAAATAAGCATTTGAATTGGATCGAAAAGCATATCGAAATACAAAGAAAAAAAGAGTCGTTATTCAGCGGACTGACTCAAAAAGATATAGATATTTTAAAGAAAAACGCTCGTAGATATTTTGCTGACAAAACCGAATATTTTGCAAAAATTATGGGAATAAAATATGGCAGAATAACCATCACCTCTGCTCAAAAACGCTTTGGATCATGTAGCTCCGCAGGCAATATTTCTTACTCGTATAGATTGATGCTATATCCGGAGCCTGCGCGTGAGTACGTGATAGTTCACGAGCTTGCGCATATCAAGGAAATGAATCACTCAAAGCGCTTTTATGATATAATCGCGAGCGTTTTGCCGGATTATAAAAAGAGGAAGCATTTGCTGAAATAATATGTATCAAATTCAAAAGGGCTGAGTCACTAAAATTCAGTCTGAACAAGGCTTCAATAATTAATTAGAAGCGCAATGATTGGATTTTTAGCGTGAAGATCCTTTTTGCAGGCTTAATTCCGGATGAAAATCGGCGTTTCCCGACCGAGATGCGTATATACCATGCGTTGGAGGGAGAAAACGCAGGAAAAAAAGTAAGGGGCTGTCGCATTCAGGCATAACCGATAAAAAACGAGGGGATCGTGCAAAAACACGGTTCCCCTCTTACGTTAAGCGCAAATTTGAGGAGATCAAGGTTGAAAACCTACGGTTTCCTCATTTTTATTATTTTTTGTTCTGCCGCCGTTTCCTCACTTGACGTACTCTTGTACGCTTATCGCTCGTCAAGCGACGCTTTCTGCTCTGAATCCGTTCGCCCCTAGATGTGCTCTAATTAAGAATTTGCCAATCTATACTTAATGAGACACCCTCTTTTTAATGAAACTCATGTTTCAGGGCTGCTTATATTGGTCGCCGACTCTTTTTCGGTTAAGCTTAAATGTAGCGCCCTTAAACTTTTTCGATTTAAAATTCGAGCTCGTGAGACACGAGCGTCTGCCCTTCGTATACAAGCTTAAGTGAGAAGAAGGGGACGTCTTTTTGCAAAAGCTCAAGGAAGATCTTATCTCCCTCCCAAAGCGGAAGTGATGAAAGCTTATCCTTATTGACCCACTCGAGATTACCTTCATCGCAGTCGTGTGAAAGCTCGCCCTCGAATTCGTCGGTGTGGAATAAATGCATATATTCCGTGCCGAACTCATTTGAAACAAAGGTAACAAGACCGCGGTAGTTCAGCTTGCCTGCTCTGAGCCCTGTTTCTTCAAGAATCTCTCGTCTGACACAGTCAAATGGTGTTTCGGCATCTTCAAATTTTCCGCCGATACCAATCCATTTATCCTTATTCATGTCATTTGCTTTCTTAACTCTGTGTATCATAAGGTATTTTTCATCCTTTTCGATATAACAGAGCGTAGTGTTTTTCATATTATAATCTGACAAGAGCGGAATCTATACGGGCAAGACTTTCGTCCTTTCCGATTACCTCCATAATTTCTGTTGCACCGCCGGGAGTGGCAGTCATGCCTGAAACTGCGATTCTTACACACCACATAATAGTTCCCGTCTTGAGGCCGAGAGATTCGGTCAAGGGAGCGAGAGCCGAGAAGAGCGTATCATTATCAAAGCTTTCCACGTCGGCAAGTATTTCGCTCGCGTTGGTAAGAACAAGCTTTACCGTTTCAAATTCAGAGATCTTGTTCTTCTTGTTGAGGAAGAGATCTTTGTCATACTCGGGTAAGGAAACAAATAATCCCATCTTATCATTTATCTCGGAGAGCTTGGATATTCTCGTTCTGAGAAGTGCAAGCATTTTTGGAACGTTTACATTAGCGGGTATTTCCGCAGAAATGAAGGGGGTTACGAGCTCATCAAACTTGTCCTGCTCGAGCTTATGGATATATTCGCCGTTGAACCAAAGCAATTTTTCAAAATCAAATACCGCGGGTGACTTCGAGACACCGTCGATAGTGAATACAGATTTGAGCTCATCAAGAGTAAAGAACTCTGCCTCGCTATTCTTGGGACACCATCCGAGAAGTGCGATGTAATTGATGATAGCCTCGGGGAGATATCCATCACTTAATAGATCCTGGAAGGAAACCGCACCGTGTCTTTTTGACAGCTTGGAAACAGAGCCGTCGGGGTTTTTACCCATAAGCAGAGGGAGATGCACGTAAGTAGGTCTTTCCCATCCGAATGCGTCATAAAGCAACACATACTTTGGGGTCGAGGTGAGATATTCCGATCCGCGCACAACGTGGGTAACCTGCATAAGATAATCATCTACGACGTGTGCGAAATTATAAGTAGGATAACCGTCTGCCTTGATTAGGATCTGGTCCTGCAGCTCTGAGTTATTCATCGAGATCTCTCCAAAAACAGAGTCTGTGTAAGATGTAGTACCCTCAAGAGGCATCTTCTGTCTGATAACGAAGGGAATGCCGTCAGCCAGATTCTTCTCGATTTCTTCCTTGGAGAGATTTCTGCAATGGCGGTCGTAACCGCCGGTGGCGTCTTCTTCGTGCAGTTTCTCGAGTCTCTCCTTAGTGCAGAAGCAATAATAGGCAGCGCCGAGGTCGATAAGCTTCTTTGCGTATTCCATATATATCGGCTTTCTGTCGCTTTGAACGTACGGTCCGTGATCGCCGCCCACTTCGGGACCTTCATCCCATGTCAAGCCGGTTATATTCAGCGTGGATTTGATTACATCGGTTGCACCTTCTACGAGTCTTTCACGATCCGTATCCTCGATTCTTAATATGAATGTTCCGCTGTCGTGCTTTGAAATAAGATAAGAGTAGAGCGCGGTCCTGAGATTGCCTATATGCATGTATCCGGTAGGGCTCGGAGCAAATCTTGTTACTGTCATTTTTGTATCTCCTGACTGTGTTTTCGTAATTCAATCTGTATTTTAACACAAAATTTAAAAATAGTCAATCTAATTAAACAAAAATATTTGACAATGAGCAATAAAATGTAGTATACTGTATTTAACAAAAAAACATGAATGGAGCAATCGGATGTTTAAATCTTCTTTTGCAAAATATCTGACAGCTTTTGTCATTATTATTTTAGTATCCTTCCTGATGCTTTCGGGCATAATTACTTCAATGATCAGGACGCACGTTACGTCTGATAAGGAGGACAAGCTTCAGAATTCCTGTCACATAATCGCAAGCAGTTTTGAGAGCGATGCCGTTGAAGCTATGGATGCTTATATCAAATCTCATGCATTATCCATTCAAACGCTCGCCCAATTAGTTAAGGTGGATTATGATTTTAACGTCTTGATTACCGATGAGACGGGTGAGGTGCTTTTGTCTACATACACTACGACGGATCAGGGGCTGCCGAGCCATTATGACGATCTGGGATACGTATCCTTGGTCAAATTCGGCGATGAGGTTACTGATAATGGCACGAAGTTTATGACGTATAGGGGCGAGCTTGAGGAAATAACATCGGATCTTGAAGGAACGACCAATGATCGATGTCTTGTTTACGGAAAGAGCATAATGACCGACGGACAGCCAAGAGGCTATGTTTTCACCCTCGCATCCACTACCAAAGAGGACGTGCTTATAAGTGTGGCGCGTAAAACAGTTATAAACAGTTCTATATGGGTTATGCTTGCTGCGGTCATAGCTGCATATTTTATAACAGAAAGGATCGTACATCCTCTTAAGAGCATGACCAGAGCGGCAAAAAGCTTTGGTAAAGGAGATTTCAGCGAAAGGATCGCTGTAAACGGTCACGATGAGGTCTCGGAGCTTGCCCTTGCGTTTAATAATATGGCGGAGTCTCTTGAAAGCTTAGAGAGCATGAGAAACTCCTTCCTTGCTAACGTTTCGCACGATCTCCGCACTCCTATGACTACTATATCCGGATTTATCGACGGTATTATTTCGGGTGCTATACCAAAGGAACAGCATGAGCATTACCTCGGCGTTATTTCAGGCGAGGTACATAGGCTTTCTCGCTTAGTTTCGCAGCTGCTCGATATTTCGAGACTTGAATCGGGTGACCGAAAGTTTAATTTTGCTGATTTCGATGTTGCCGAGGTCTCGCGGCTTATACTCCTTTCCTTTGAGCAGAAGATCGATCAGAAGCGTCTTGACGTTGAATTCAACTCAGAAGAAGACGCGATGTATGTTAACGCAGACAAAGATGCTATATATCAGATAATATATAATCTTTGTCACAACGCTATTAAGTTCTCGGCGGAAGGCGGCAAGTTCGTAATAAGCATAAGCCGTATTGCCGGCAAAAAAATTAAGGTATCCGTTTTTGATCAGGGACAGGTTATTCCGCCCGAGGATGCTAAGCATATATTTGACCGTTTCTATAAGACCGATAAAAGCCGCGGACTTGACAAGAGCGGCGTTGGGCTTGGATTGTATATATGCAAGACTATCATTGATGCTCACGGGGAGGAAATCCACCATGAGCCTCATGGCGACGGCTGCGAGTTCTGGTTTACTCTTAAGGAAGGCGAGTCGGTAAGTAAACATAAAGCGTGAAATTAAGTGAGGAGGGAATATGGAGCGTACGATCCTGCATTGCGATTGCAATAGCTTTTTTGCGTCGGTCGAAACCGTACTCAACCCCTCCTATCGCGGAGTTCCCATGGCGGTATGCGGCAGTCAGGAGGACAGACACGGAATAGTTCTTGCTAAAAATGATGAAGCAAAAAGGTATGGCATCCGTACTGCTGAAACTGTATATTCCGCTAAGAAAAAATGTCCGGAGCTTGTAATTGCATCTCCGCATTACGAAGAATATGCTCGCTACTCAAAAATGGTAAATGCGATATATGCGGATTATACCGATCTGATCGAACCCTTCGGTATAGATGAAAGCTGGCTTGACGTAACCGCGAGCAAGCGAGTATTCGGTAACGGAGAAGAAATAGCGGAGCTGATCAGACGTCGAGTAAAGGAGGAGCTTGGTATCACCGTTTCTATCGGCGTATCTTTTAACAAGGTGTTTGCAAAGTTAGGCAGTGACTACAAGAAACCTGATGCAATTACTGTGATTTCAAAAGATAACTTCGAGCAGATTGTCTTTCCTTTGCCTGTCACGGATCTTTTGTTCGTAGGTAAAAAGACTGCTGAGGAGCTATTGAAAATCGGCGTTCGTACCATCGGTGAGCTTGCGTCAATATCAAAAGAGCTTTTAAAAAATAAGCTTGGCAAGGCGGGAGAAATGCTTTCCGATTATGCAAACGGTCTGGATGATTCGCCTGTCGGAGTTGATGAAAATTACGAGGTCAAAAGTATAAGTAACGGTTTTACCTTTAAGCATGATCTCGTCAGCCCCGAGGACTGCCGCGTTGGTATAGAGTTTCTGTGCGAAGAGATCGGCGCTCGTTTAAGGAAAAAAACGCTTAAATGCAATACGGTCGCTATTACCGTAAAGGATACGCATTTGCGTGTAATTCAGCGGCAACGCCAATTACCAAACGCCAGTGACATCAATAGGGAAATATCTGACATGGCATTTAAAATTCTTTGCGACGAGTGGTCATTCAAAATTCCTATTCGTATGCTTACCGTATCGGTGAGCGGTTTTGTTGAAGCGTCATGCGCATATACTCAGTTGGATTTGTTTTCCTGCACTGATGTGAATGCTCGCGGCAAGGGCAAAAAAAGGGATGAGACGGTGGACGCTATACGAAAGAAATATGGCGTTTCCTCCATTTCAAGCGGTGCTCTTTACGATACAGATATCGGTGTAGGTGTAAAGAAAAGCTAGTTGTTTGATCGATTTTGTATAACGGTATTACTTTCGCCATAAATTACGGCAAAAAATATCTTATACCTTGTTGACAATTCTTTTTTAATATGTTAAAATAATAGCGTTATTTAATTCATTTGCAAGGAGAAGAGCAATGATTATCGCCGCAGTTGGCAAAAATGCATCGGGAAAGGACTATTTCCTCGATATTATAGCAAAACAGTTTGATATTCCTGTGATCTCATTCGGTGATTGTGCCAGAGAGCTGGCCGATAAAGAAGGACTGGTTCACACTAGAGAGAATCTTCAGTATATTTCCAAGAAATATATGAGCACTTACGGTCAGGATTTCTTCCCGAAGATGATGATAGAGAAGATACGCGAAATGGGACTTAAGGATGTTCTCGTTTCCGGTATCCGTCCGCCTTCGGATGCGGAATTGTTCCGTAGCGAGTTTGGCGATGATTTCTTCCTGGTGGCAATCGTACTTGAGAACGATCGCCAGAGATATGAGCGCATGGTTGCTCGCGGCTCAGCGCGAGATAATGTTACATACGAACAGTTCCTTGCTCTTGATCAGCGCGAAGAGGAGCTTTTCCAGACCTCCAAGACGATGAATATGGCAAACTATACCTTTGTAAGAGGCGATTATCCCGACGAGGTTTATCACGAAAAGATCAGGGAATTTTATCTTAAATATTGTTCATAATCAAAAGTTGAACCAAGCCCAAAAGCTTGGTTC
Organism: uncultured Ruminococcus sp.; assembly: GCA_964460165.1. Classification (GTDB taxonomy): domain Bacteria; phylum Bacillota; class Clostridia; order Oscillospirales; family CAG-272; genus UBA1740. The sequence continues at coordinate 43,253 of CAYWPS010000007.1, forward strand.
AACTCAATGCAGCTCTTTCATACCACAATGAATGAGTCGATATTTGCGGGTGTGGCGGAATTGGCAGACGCGCTAGACTTAGGATCTAGTTCTTTCGAGTGCAGGTTCAAGTCCTGTCACCCGCACCAACGGCACCCGATAAAAACGGGTGCCGTTTTTCAGGGGGTGAATTATGAGACGTATTTGTATACGTGCCGTTTCCTTTGCTTTGATTTTCTGTCTTCTTGTCGCGTGTGTTGGATGCGATGAAAGACCCGAATCTGCGGTTTACGAGACGCAGAACGCTTTATGCTATACGAATCAAGCATATGGAGAGCATAAACGTCAATATCTGGATCTTGTTATTCCAAAAAACCAAGATATACCGAGAGGAATGATCTTATATATTCATGGCGGCGGATGGATAGCCGGAGACAAGGAGGCATATGCCGATACCCTGAGCCGCAACGCAGATATGGGATACGTTTCGGCGGCGCTGAATTACAGATATGCTACCGGAAAAAAAGTTACCTGCGAGGATATACTCGATGATATCGCCTCCGCGCTGTCGCTCATAAAGTCTATCTGCGCCCGTAATGGCGTTATTATTGATAAAGTAATGCTCACCGGCGGTTCTGCCGGCGGTCATTTGTCTTTGATGTATGCATATACACGGACTGATACTTCGCCAATAACGCCGGTTGCGGTTATCAGCTATGCTGGTCCTACGGATCTTTGTGATGATAATTTCTACGCAACAATACACGTCGATAATATTAAGAAGATGATATCGAAGGTATCCGGCGCCGACCTTTCCAAAAAAACCGTGTCAGAGAGCAGAGAACAGCTTGTGACGGCATCACCTGTTAATTATATTGTAGAAACCACCGTCCCGACAGTGCTATGTCACGGAATGAAGGATGACGTGGTTCCGTACAGTAATGCCACGACACTTTACACTCTTCTGTGCAGTGCGGGAGTGGAGTGCGAAATAATTACGTTTCCCAATTCCGGTCACGGACTTGAAGGCGACCCAGATATGAGCGAATACGCAGATCGCAGATTCTATGAATTTGCGGAAGAATATCTGCAATAAAGAAATAAAAACGGCAGATGTCATTGCACCTGCCGTTTTTATAAAAACTAATAAGGAATAGTTATCCACGGTATTTAACCGATTACGTAAAGCTTCCGTCGGGGATGGCGTCATTAGATTGGCGCTTCTTCTGGTTGCTCTTTTCAGCGATAATAATTATACAATAAAGCCGACGGTTTGTAAAGATGGTAAAATAGCCAATTTTTAAAGTATTATTTTGGCAATTAGGTGGAAAATGCGAAAAAAGCATAAAATGTGAAGTTTTTTTGAAAAACCTATTGACTTTTTGCGCTTGCGGTGATATAATTACCGAGTAAGACAAAGGTCTTGAAAACAAAGAAGAATTCCGTTCTCACCTTATCGCAAGGGCGAATAAGGTTAATATTTCTGTCCATGGGATAGGTGTATTGGATGCGTGCGGAGTTTTTTCTGTACGTATTTTTTATTTTGGAGGTACAAGGCTATTAGCACTAACAACAAGGATCTGCCTATCAACGAGGAAATAAAAGTTCCCGAGGTAAGACTTATAGGCTCTAACAACGAACAGCTTGGAGTTATGAAAATCGATGAAGCTCGCGCTTATGCGGAAAGCAACAACGTGGATCTCGTACTCATAGCACCTACTGCAACTCCGCCCGTATGCCGCGCTATTGACTACGGAAAGTTCTGTTTTGAACGCGACAAGAGAGAAAAAGAGGCTAAGAAAAAGCAGGTTATTGTAAAGGTCAAGGAGGTTCAGCTTTCTTGCCGTATTGAGCAGCATGATTTCGATACCAGAGTTAACCAGGCCAAGAGATTCCTTGCCGAAGGCAATAAGGTCAAGGCAGTTGTACGCTTCAAAGGTAGAGAAATGGCTCATACCGATCTCGGTAGAGAGGTTATTCTCAAGTTCCAGGAATCGCTTTCCGGTGTTGGAAACGCTGAAAAAAAGCCGATTCTCGAGGGACGCTATATGTCCATAGTGCTTTCTCCCGTAAAGCAGGACAAAAAATAATCACGTTTTAAAATTGGGTATTACCCGTAAAAAAGGAGTATAAACATGGGAAAGATTAA
>CAYWPS010000008.1:0-45228 GCA_964460165.1 uncultured Ruminococcus sp.
CTTTGCGTAAGGAGCAATAAGGTCTACGACCTTAATACCCGTTTCAAGTATTTCTGTAGTGCTATTCTGCTCGGAATACGAGGGAGGGTCACGGTGTATGCACCATCTCTCCGTCGCCTCCGGTGCGGGCTTGTTATCAACGGGCTCGCCGAGAAGATTAAATATTCTTCCAAGCGTTTCGTCACCTACGGGAACGGTAATTCCCGTGCCTGTGTCGCGCGCCTCAAGTCCTCTTGACATACCGTCGGTCGATGACATGGCAATACATCTTACGACGTCGTCGCCAAGCTGCTGTGCAACCTCGCATACGAGCTTTCCGCCCTCGTGCTCAATCTCAATTGCATTAAGCAGGTCGGGAAGCTTGCCACTCTCGAAGCGTATATCAAGAACGGGACCGATAATCTGTATAACTCTTCCAATGTTTTCCATTTATCGTGAAAAGTCCTTTCTTTTCGTATCAGAGCGCCTCTGCACCCGACACGATTTCGGTAATTTCCTGTGTAATAACCGCCTGTCTTGCGCGGTTGAATTTAAGCGTAAGCTCGCCAATCATTTCCTCGGCGTTCTTGTTTGCCGAGTTCATTGCGGTGCGTCTTGCCGCACATTCGGAGGCGAGTGAGCTCGATATCGCGGAGTGAAGCACTCCGCCTATATAAAGAGGAACTATTTTGCTAAGCATTTCCTCAGGCTCTCCCTCAAAGATAGGCGAGGGTCTGTCCTCGGAGTCCTTACCGAGAGGTAAAAGCTCGCTTACCGTTGGGGTCTGCACCATAACGCTCGTGAAGTCGGTATAAATCATCGTGACCTTGCCAATCTCGCCCTCGGAATATGCTGCGCATATTCTCTCGGCAATCTGCATACAGTCACCTACGTCAGCGTCAGCAACGTAATCAAGCTCGCCGTAGGGCGTAGCTCCGTTCTGCCTTGCGACGTAGTCGCGCGCCTTTTTACCTATGGGTAAAAACACCGAATCGGTATCCTTAGTGAGCGAGCGGAGAAGCTTCGTGATATTGCTGTTGTAGCCACCCGCAAGACCTCTGTCACCCGCGATAACCACGAAGAGCGTCCTTGCCCCACAGCGCGCGTCCGACCAGACGCACGCACGCATCTCGGCGTTTGAGGTTACCGTATTTATAAGACCGAGAAGCGTCCTCATATAGGGGAGCGTGCGTTCGGCACGGAGCTTGGCGTGGCGAAGCTTTGACGTTGCCACGAGCTCCATTGCCTTGGTTATCTGCATCGTGCCCTCTACGCTCTTGATTCTCGATTTTATGCCGTTCATTGATGCACCTGCCATAGATGCACCTCCTTAAATCTGATTTATACCGTCTTATTCCTTGCCGAGAAACTTATCGCGGCAGGCAATAATTGCGTCCTTAAGACGCGCCGCTGCCCCGTCGTCAAGATTTCCCGTTTCCACAATGGGAGCGAGCACCTCAGGACATACTCCCGTAAGATACTCGTAAAGCTCGCGCTCAAAGGACTTGATATCCTCGACGGCAACCTCACGGAGAAGGTCGTTTACCACCGCGAATATTATAGCAACCTGAAGCTCGACTCTAATCGGTGAGTTTCTGTCCTGCTTAAGCACCTCGATAATACGCTTACCCTGCTCAAGTCTTGCCGTCGTATCCGCGTCAAGGTCGGAGCCGAACTGTGCAAAGCCCGCAAGCTCGCGGTACTGTGAGTAGAGAAGCTTAAGAGTACCCGAAACCTTTTTCATTGCCTTTATCTGTGCGTTACCGCCGACTCGCGAAACCGAAATACCGGGGGATACGGCAGGTCTTACGCCGGAGTGGAAAAGCTCACTCTCAAGGAATATCTGACCGTCTGTAATAGATATTACGTTAGTAGGGATATACGCCGATACGTCGCCTGCCTGCGTTTCTATAATAGGAAGCGCGGTAAGCGAGCCGCCGCCGTATTCGGGCGCAAGCCTTGCCGCGCGCTCAAGAAGTCTTGAGTGCAGGTAGAATACGTCGCCGGGATATGCCTCACGGCCCGGGGGACGCCTGATAAGAAGCGAGAGCGCTCTGTACGCTACGGCGTGCTTTGAGAGGTCATCGTAGATAACGAGAACGTCGCGTCCCTTGTCCATAAAGTATTCGCCCATGGTACAGCCCGCGTAAGGAGCGATGTACTGAAGCGGTGCGGGATCTCCCGCCGTCGAGGATACGACGATCGTATAGTCCATTGCGCCCGCGCGGTAGAGCGTGTCGACCACACCGGTAACGGTGGACTGCTTCTGTCCTATGGCAACGTAGATACAGATAACGCCCTTGCCCTTCTGATTGATTATAGTGTCGGTGGCGATGACCGTCTTACCGGTCTGTCTGTCACCTATGATAAGCTCTCTCTGACCGCGTCCGATAGGGATCATGGAGTCGATCGCCTTAATACCCGTCTGAAGGGGCACGGAAACCGATTTTCTCTCGATAATACCGTAAGCGCGTCTTTCGATGGGGCTGTATTCGGTGATACCGATGGAACCCTTACCGTCGAGGGGATTGCCGAGCGCGTCAACGACTCTGCCGATAAGAGCCTCACCCGTGGGAACGGAAACGACTCTGCCGGTCCTCTTTACGATGCTGCCCTCCTTGATACCTACGTCGTTGCCGAGCAGAACGCAGCTGACGAAGGTCTGCTCAAGGTTGAGCGCCATACCGTACGAGCCGTTGGAAAATTCGAGAAGCTCGTTTGCCTTACACTTGTCGAGTCCGTGAACCTTGGCTATACCGTCACCTACAGATATAACGTAGCCGATCTCGTCCTGACGGGTCTTGGACTCGTAGTTGCGGATCTGCTCCTTGATAATTTTGCTTATATCATCTATTTTTGACTGCATTTTTTCACCAACTTTGTTTGTTAAATTACAAGCTCGGAAAGACTCTTTTCGAAGCCGTCAAGCTTTGACCTGACAGAGCCGTCGAGCTGGATGCCCATATATCTCAGCTTCATACCGCCGAGCAGGGATGGGTCGTGGGTGTTACTGATAATGATCTGCTTTTTCGTGATTCCCTCAAGCTTTGCCCGAAGCCTCGCCGTCTGTGATGAGGTGAGGGGAACTGCGGAGATCACCTCCACGCGCTCTATTCCGCGCGAGGTCTCGTATGCATTCACAAATGCCTCGAGTACCTTTGGCAGAGCGTATGAGAGTCTATGCTCCGAGAGGAGCTTCGCTGTGTTGACGAGGCTCTTGTTTAAGGAAGCGAATGCCCTGTCGATGAGCCCGAGCCTTTCCTCGCGTGAGAGGGCGGGGCTGTCGAGCATCTTGAGATATTCGGGAGATCTGCGGATAGCCTCCTTGAGCGTTTCCACGTCCTTGATGACTACCTCGGTCTCTCCGAGCTCCTCGGTGAGTGAGAACAGCGCGTCGCCGTAAGCCTTGATACTGCTTGTTACGTCGGTCATAGCGCGCCTCGCTTAATTTCCGCCGAGCTCATCGATAAAGCTGTCGATGAACTGCTCGTGCTCTTTGCCCGAAACCTCGCGTCCGATTACTGCCGACGCGATATCTATCGCCATGCCGGATACCTCATCCTTGATCTCGCCGAGCATACGCTTCTTTTCGAGGGCGATCTCCTCACCCGCGCGGTCACGTATTCTCGCCGCCTCGACCGACGCCTCCTTGAGTATCTCCTCCTCCTTGAGCAGAGCGCGTCTCTGCGCCGTGCGGAGTATCTCATCGCTCTCCTCGTCCGCTCGTGAAAGCTTCGCTTCATACTCTGCCTTCATAGCCTTCGCGTCAGCCTCAGCCGTCTCGGCGTTCGAGTACATATCATCGACCTCCTTTTGCCTTGAGTCGATCATATTCTTCACGGGCTTAAAGAGTATCTTTTTCAGGAATAAATACAGAATAAGCAGATTGCACCATGCAAAGATCATCGTCCACACGTTAACGCCGACGAATGATTCAAAAGCATCAAAAACTATTTTCATAGTGCTCTCCTTATCTGAGTTTAATTAATTCCCATGAACATGAGAAGAAGGGATACGACGAGCGAGTAAATACCGGTCGTCTCGGTGATCGCGCAACCGAGGATCATGTTGGTACGAAGGGTGCTTGCCATCTCGGGCTGACGCGCCATAGACTCAAGCGCCTTACCTACCGCGTTACCCTCACCGATAGCGGGGCCGATAGCTCCGATACCCATACAAAGTGCTGCGCCAAGTGCTCTTGCTGCATTAACATCCATTTTTAATTTTCTCCTTTTAAATGTAAAATTGTATATTTTTGTTTGCTTTTTTAGTAGCTGATACGAGGTAAACGCACGATGTGCGATTACGATAAATTGCACCTGTGGTGCGTTGTGACGGAGCTTATCGCCCGTCTTTAGCCTCTGCTATCTCCTCGGGTGGGGGACACGCGCCCGCAACGTAAACCATCGTTAAAAGACAGAATACGAACGCCTGAACGAAGCCTGAGAAGAAGTCGAAGTATAGTGACAGAAAGGCGGGGACGCCTGCCTGGAGCACGGGGGGGAAGAGCTCGAGCACCAATGCGGGAAGCCAGCCGAAGAGCGCCTTCGACGCCACGGCGAGAGCCGCATAGATAAGCGAGGTAAGCACCGATCCTCCGGCGACATTACCGAAGTGACGGAACGCCATCGAGATGGGCTGAGCGATCTCGGATACGATGTTCATCGGCGTCATTACGACGATAGGCTCGGTGAAGCCCTTGAGCCACGCCTTGAAGCCGAAGTTCTTGATGTTGTTGTACCACACCATTCCCGTCGTCACCAGCGCCCACGCCAGCGTTACCGAGAGGTCGCCGGTGGCAGAGCGGAAGATGGCGGTCGTGCCGATCAGACTGCCGAATATCGACGAAAGGAACAGAGTTCCGATATATGGTGCGAATCTCGCGTTATGCTTGCCCATGGTGTCCTCTACGAGACCGTAGAGCATATTCACGAGCTTTTCCGTGATGACCTGGAGCCTGCCGGGTCTCTTGGTGAGATTGCGTGAGGCAACCCATCCGAGTATCATCAGCAGTATCGTCACGGCGCAGAGCGAAACCGTGGTTTGCGTCACGATGTTTCCGAAGTTGCCGAAAATATCCGCCATAGTGCCCGCGAACTTTTGATAGAGCCATTCTATCCTGACGTAGACCTTAGGGCCGTTTACAGACAGTTCCAAAGCTTAACCACCTCTCTTTGCCTTAAATTTTGTTTTTATAAACTCCACGACGTACAGCACGGGTCTGTACATAATGAGGGGAATTACCGTTGCCAGGGGGCTGAACCAGCCCGAGATCATAGCGAGCACGAGCGAGCCGATCATAAGAGCCATTCTTAAGATGTAGGACTTGGTCATAGCGTTCTGCACCGCCATGCCGTGCTCCTTTGCGTACTTTTCCGCCTCCTCCTCGTCCATCTCGCCCTCGCCCCTGTCGGCTATGTAGCCGTTGACCGCGCGGTTGACAGCTACCGAAAGGATAAGGAAGTTGACTACGGTCACCGCCCCGCCGACGAGAGCGCCGGTGACAGCCTTATACAAGACGACGTCCTGCCCGAGCGCCTTAGCGATGGTGAAGCCCAGGGTGACGAGCGCCGCGACCGCCAGCTCGCCGATAGCAAGCCATAGGGTGTCGATATATACCGAGAGTCCGGTTTTATTTTCCATTTTTCATATCCTCTGATCTTCTTTTTCTTTGTCTTTGCCCTTCGATACGGTCGAGCGAGCTCATAGCCGCGAGGATGAACCTCACCATTGATACGAGCCCCGACGCCACACCCGCGAGTATGAGAGGGACGTATATCCATCGCGGCGCGCCGACGTATCCGACGAACAGCCAGCCGACGAATACAGCCGCGGCTATCTGCCACGCAAGAGTGAATATGCTCTGAAAGACTACGTTTATTACGTAGAACGCGCTGTATCCTTCCTTCACCTTAGCCTCCGTCGGTAGCGCGATCACGTAACGCGCTGTGATAAATAGGTAGGTAACGTTTTGCACCATGCATCCATTTTAGCACATTTTTTTGAACAAAATCAATACGTTTGGTAAAAGTTTATTTTTTAACAATATATTATGTGAATAATGCCGTAAATATGTACAAAAATGTTGTGCAAAACAGAGAAAGGCAGAGAACTAAATCTCTGCCTCCCATTTAAATAATGCTTTTCCTTATCCTGAACCGTGAATTGAAGCTGAATTATAATGCAGCTCACTGCTCGGCAATTTTTCGCTTATAGCACCTGTGGCACATAGCTATATACGAGTCGTTGCCGCCGAGCATTACCTGACTGCCCTTGGTGACGACGCTGCCGTTTTCGTCGATCCTCGCGTTAACGCTCGCCTTCTTGCCGCAGGAGCAGATAGTCTTTATCTCCGCGATGGAGTCAGCCACCTCAAACAGCCGCATTGAGCCCGGGAACAGCTTGGTGAGAAAGTCTGTCCGCAGACCGAAGCAGAGCACGGGCACTCCGAGCTCGTCTACTATCCGGCGGAGCTGATCCACGTTCTCGGTAGTGAAGAACTGGCACTCGTCGCTGATGATGACGTCCGCGCGGTATCCGCCAGCCGAGAACATCTCGAAGATATCGTCCTCGGGTCTGATAGGCGTGCACTCCGCCGCAAGACCTATCCTTGACTTAAGGGTCACCGCTCCGTCACGGTCGTCGAGCGCGGGCTTGATAAGCCACACCTTCATCCCTCTTTCCTCGTAATTGAACTTGGTGATGAGCGCCTGAGCCGTCTTGCTTGAGCCCATCGCGCCGTACTTGAAGTAAAGCTTTGCCATATTCCCGCCTCCGTCTGTTTTTTCGTGTATTATTCTAACACAACGGCGCGTAGAATAAAAGGTAAAAGCTGAAAAATCGGCAATTTGCCGAGAAAAATCGGTTAGTGTGACGAATTTTAATAAAAGGGTGGAAATCGGGCGGAAAATGTGCTACAATAGAAAAGCTGAATTGGACTTTGGCGCGTTAGCGCGAAAGCTCCGCCGGATCAAGGCTGAAAGGGAAGGGGGAAAAGTGAATGAAGCTCATAATCGCCGAGAAGCCGAGTCTTGCAAGAAATATCGTCGCTGGAATCGGTAAAATGGACAAAAGGGACGGCTATTATATCAACACCGAGTACATCGTCACGTGGGCGTTCGGACATCTGTTTTCTCTCGTTGACATAGAGAGCTACACCGGCGCCGAGCAGACGCGCTGGACTCTTGACAATCTCCCCTGCTTCCCCGATAAATTCCGCTTCGAGCTGCGCAAGGCAGAGGGCAAAAAGACGGTTGACTCGGGCGTCAGAAAGCAGTTCAAGATAATTGAAGCGCTCACCAACAGAGACGACGTCGATACCATCGTAAACGCGGGAGACGCCGACCGAGAGGGAGAGATAATCGTCAGGCTCTGCGTTGACAACGCCCTGAGGACCAAGAAGGCGCAAAAGAGGCTCTGGCTCCCCGACCAGACCCCCGAGACCGTCAGACGCGCGCTCGCCGAGATGAAGGACGAGTCTGAGTACGACAACCTCGCCTCAGAGGGCTTGGCGCGCACCTACATCGACTGGCTCTACGGCGTTAATCTCACACGCTATGCCACTATTAAGTCAGGAAAGCTGCTGAGAGTCGGCAGAGTTATAGTACCCATAGTCAAGGCTATATACGACAGAGATATAGAAATACGCAATTTCAAGCCGGAGATATATTACGTCATCTCGAGCTCGGCAGAGACGGGAGGGCAAAAAATAGAGCTTACAGGTAAACGAAAGTTTGCAAAAGATGAGTTAAGCAAGGCTGAAGAGCTCGCAAGCCTCTACAACGCTGAGGGCGCGGTAGTCACGAGCGTGGAGAGTAAAAACGATAGGATCCTGCCCGGCAAGCTCTATTCTCTCTCAACGCTGCAGAACGTGCTCGGCAAGAAATACAAGATGTCTATGGCAGAGAGCCTTAAGATAATACAGAAGCTCTACGAGGACGGATATCTCACCTATCCCCGTACCAACTCGGAGTACCTCGCTACTGCCGAGAAGGATAAGATGAGGTCTATTATCCAAAACGTAGGCAAGCTCGGATATCCCGTCAGATTCAAGGACTCCAAGCTCATTTTCGACGACTCAAAGATAGAGTCGCACTCGGCTCTCACGCCTACCTATAAGATGCCCAACAAGGATAAGCTCACCGAGAAGGAAAATCAGGTCTATTCCACCGTGTTCCGCCGCTTTGTAGCGGTGTTCTGCGCGGAGGACTGCGTTGCTGAGAAGAGCGAGATAAAGATAAAGGTCGGCGAGCTTGAGGAGTTCTCCTTAAAGGGAACCGTCATTTTAGAGCCCGGCTGGACCAAGTACGACGACTACACCGCCAAGGATAAAATACTTCCGAGGCTCACCGTAGGTGAGAATGTCGTTATAGACTTCAAGCCTGCTGAAAAAGAGACCACGCCCCCCAAGCACTACACCATAGAAACGCTGAACAAGTATCTGAAAAATCCCTTCAAGGACGATAAGGCGAGGGCGAAGGAGCTTGAGGAGTCGGGAGAGGTCGATGACGCGGATGATTACAAGGCTATCTTCGAGGGCCTTGAGCTCGGCACCGAGGCGACGCGTACGGGCATAATCGACAATGCCAAAAAGAGCGGATATATAGATCTCAAGAAGGACGTCTACACCATCCTCCCGGGCGGAGAATTTCTCATCGAAACTATCGCCAGACTCGGCATTGTGATGGATAAATACAAGACCTCAGAGCTCGGCAAGGCGCTGAAAAAGGTGTTCCGCGGAGAGATGTCCGTGGACGAGTCTGTATCCTTGGCAAAGAGCGAGATCGCAGCGGTCTTTGCCGACAGGACAAACAACCCGCCGATGCCGAAGGTTGACACGGGTAAGCTCGGACAGATAGTCGGCGACTGCCCGCTGTGCAAGCGTCACGTGGTCAGAGGTAAGTATAATTACGGCTGTATGGGCTACTCCGACGGCTGTACGTTCAAGATGGGCGTCACCATCTGCCGCCGCGACGTTCCCATATCCGAGGCGGCGCGACTGCTTGCGACCGGCGAGACAGCGCTCCTCACCGATTTCGTCTCCAAGAACGGTAAGCGCTTTAAGGCAAAGCTCGTGCTCAAGGACGGCGAGGTCGTGTTTAAGTTTGATAGATAGCAAAGGAACGAGCCACTCGGCTCGTTCTTTTTTGGTAGACTAGCGAAGCGAAACCGAGGGTATTACACTCTCCTTTGGAGAGGGGGGACCGCTTGCGGTGGGTGAGGTAGCCCCTCCCCTACCAATTTTCAACTTTCAACTTTCAATTTTCAATTTTTTATTTTTTCCTCTTGACAAACAGGATAAAACTTGCTATAATACTATGGCAGACTACGGAGAAGACCGGTCTGGCGCACAATTTTATACTGTTGGTGTGGAGTAGTACTCAAGTGGTGAAGAGGCGCCCCTGCTAAGGGTGTAGGTCGGCTATACCGGCGCGAGAGTTCAAATCTCTCCTGCTCCGCCAAGTGAAAAACCCTTATAAATGCTGATTTTCTCAGTGTTTGTAAGGGTTTTTTGCATTTTACGGTTTAGCGTGAATTAGCATATTTTAGCGTAAAATAGCAATATAAATGTAGTCAAAATGTAGTCAAAAAAGGGTGAAAAAAAGCAGCCTGTAAAAAGGCTGCTTTTTTCAATTATCCTTTATAATATTTTCTTTTGGGTTTCGATAAAAAACCGCCCTTCCAAGAGGGCGGTTTCTTTCTTTAAATATGTAATTACTTGACGGTGGAATTGCCCGTAGCAAGTTCCGTGTCCTCATCGATGAGAGCCGAGATCTGTGCAAGGCGACGCTTGTACTTCTCGCCTATATCTTTAATCAGCTGCTCGAGGGCGCTGATTCTTGCCTGGTGCTCCTTATCGAGATCAGACTTGAGATTACGGTAAACGTTGAGCAAGACGATCTCATCCTCAGTGAGCGCCAGTTCCTGAATGGCTTCGAGCTGCCTAAGGGCATTACCGAGTGACTCCTGATACTCCACCATTACGGCATCGATTACCTTCTGCAAGGGCTCGACCTTACCGTATGTCTCCATCTTTCTGAGAAGCTCGGTTGCCTCGGGATCTTTGCCGTTATCTTTGCAGACATCGGGCAAAACTGTAAGTACATACTTTTTGATTTCCTGTCCCTGATTTTCCGGTGTCATTGTTTTTCTTCCTTTCTTTTTTTAGAGTCCGATAAGGTCTTTATCTATGTTGACCTTAGTGGCGACTTTCGTGAGTGTATTCTTGGCATCTGTTTCGAGCTCCGTAGCGCCGTTTTTAGCCTCCGCTTTAGCTTCGTCTGTATTATCATTAATTACGGCTAAAAGGGCAACGTTGAACACCTTGCAGATTGCTTTAGTACCGAGACCACCAATCACCTTACGCATTCCGGGAACGGTTTCATAAATGTAGTATGTAAGAATGCACGTTATCCAAAGCGCAACCGCAGCTATGATGTAGTACTTAAAATCCCAGCCTTCCCAAAGGAAGTATATGAATGCAGAGACAAAGCACAGTGCCATATTGCTGAGAGCAAGGGCAGCTTTGCGAAAAGATTCGTTTTTGATTTTGTTGAAAAGAAAAGGTTTGAAAAGGCCGATAGCTACAATTATTGCGCTTACCATGATCGTTACCGCCACAATAATATCATTGTAGTGCACTCCAAAATAGATGAGCATATTCTTGATGTTAGATATCATTTTATTGTGTCCTTTCGTTTTTGTTTTTTACTTTAGATTGTTTCTGTACCCCGCCACGTCCGCCCTGTTGTGATGTGTATATTCCTCATTTTATATCAACTCCTTTGATTTTGTGTATTTAGGATATTGCTTTTAATCTCTAGATAAGTAGTACACATAGGCGTAACCCGTTTCTGTACCCGAAACGCTATAATTGTTTTTGAAGTATATGGGTTGCGATACATAGTATCTATTGTGGTTAAACTTTACGGTACCCAAATACGTATATGGTATTGCCACCCAATAATAATTTCCCGCATCATTCATAGTGTTATCACTGTGTACAGGATCGCTCGCCCATACCAGTGATGCACCTGCTTTTTCTACAATCGCATTGCCCAATTCCGTATAAAACGCTACAGTATATGACTGAGATGTGGTAGTATAAGGCTGTATCAAACATATCATACCAGGGGTAATCGGGAAGGTTTCACCGGGAGGCACTATCTCAATCTTAAAGTTCAGCAAGTTCTTTGAGATGAACTCTAAAGCACGAGCTTCAACGGCTTCTCCGTCAAATGGAATGCTAAGGTCGATGATTTCGGCAATACAATGGCAAGTTTCCCATTCTCCTGTACTTCCTTGTTTTTGTTGATCTACCCATGCTTCAGATTTACCTAAATAAATTCCGTTTCCATCAAAGTCTATTCTATACTGGGCCTCAAAATTATGCTGCTCTCTAACTACATAAACAGGTACTTCTTTATAATTACCATAAGCAGGTACTTTATAAATTGCACCGTAATCAGCACCATCCTCATTGCTTAAAACCGCTGTGAGGAATTCACCCAACTTATACGTCTTGGTTTCGGGGGGCTCGCCGCTCTCAACATCGTCAACCGTATATATATATCTAACAGTAATAGTAGCATCTTTTAATTGGTCGTAATTAGGTAAGCTTTCTGTAGCAAAACCGATATATTCGCCGTCTTTTAATGTTTCTATCACTTTTGTAGGAGCAGTATATGTCGTAAGCAGTTTTTCCTTGATACCCGATATGTCTTTTCGTATATCTTCTTCCGTGTCATCAACATACTGTTTATTGGCACTGTGATTTTTATCCACCGGGGTTAAAGTGAACAAATTACCATTAGCATCTCGCAAAGGTATAGCGTGCGGCTTTGTGTATTTGGATACTAATATACTATCTTCTGTGTTATCACTGTTACGTACATACGCTCTTGCACAATCTCCGTCATCGAAATTGGGAGCATACTGTGCTGTTGAGTATTCTTTTTGCTGAACACAATTTGCTTCCGCCGTTTTTGCTCTCGCTATTTCTGTGTTAAGACTATTGGTAAGAGTAACAATAAGCTCCTTGAGAACTCTACCTTGATTTGCAGATAAGGGCTTATTTATTGCACTTGACAGAAGATTATCTACTATATCGGAAATATTAACCTTATTTATGGTTATCGCATCAATAAGGTCTTTATTGTTTTTCATATAGTCGACCATCTCTTGCACTCTGTCAAGATCTACGTCGTCACTCTCAAGAATAGCATTAACCTGTGCTCTGTAGTCATTTAAAGCGTCCTCGAGGCTTTGCTCCTTAACTTGAGCACGATTGGTTTCTGTTTCCAAATCAGCCTGAGTTTGCTTCGATATTACATTAGCCTCAGATGCGAGGTTTTTTGCTTCTTTTGCAATATTCAGAGTAGCGGTGGCATTTTCGAAGGCGGATAAGGAATAATCGTTTGCGGTTTTTACACCGTCTGCGAGATTTTCTTCTGCCGCCTTTGCCCTTGTCACCTCTTCCTTAATGGCGTCGGCATTTTCCTCATCTGCTTCGTCCAGTTTTGTAACCTTGGTTTCATAAGCAGTTTTATGTTCTTCAAGACTCTTTGTGATAGCATCAATAAGTGTATTTAGCACTCTACCTTGATTAGCCGACAACGGCTTATTTATTGCACTTGACAGAAGATTATCTACTATATCGGAAACATTAACCTTATTTATGGTTATCGCATCAATAAGGTCTTTATTGTTTTTCATATAGTCGACCATCTCTTGTACTCTGTCAAGATCTATGTCGTCACTCTCGAGAATAGCATCAACCTGTGCTTTATATTGATTTAAAGCTTCTTGGAGTATTTGTTCCTTGACTTTTGCGCGATCAACTTCATCAACCAAGTCCTTTTGGGTACTATGCAGTACTTTGTTGGTGTCTTGAATAGATCCTGCGAGCGCCGATTCGGCTTTTTTTGCCCTTTCGGTTTCTGCTGTGATCGCGTCGGCATTCACCTTATCTGCGTTAATCGATCGCTCCTTTTCGGCATCCAGATCCTTAACGAGAGCGTATTCGGAAAAATCGAGCTTAATCTCCTTCCAATTGTTGCCGATGAGCACATGCAAAGTATATTTCAGCTCTCCGTCAACCTCTTTGCGAAGTCTGTAGATCGCGTTATCGCTCGCAAACTCGTTCTCCGGTAGCGCGTCCACTTCGATGATGAGGCGTCCGTTCATTATCTTTATCAGCGAGATAATCTTATTATAGACCTCATCTCTTGGCGGAGGCGGCGATCCGTGCTTACCGCGTATAGAGGGGAGACACTCGATAACTGCCGGAGTCGTCGTCGATATATCTCCGGCATATATCCCAACCTCAAGCGTGATCGCATCGATCACGGGCGGAACCTTTGCGCGGGTGCCATTTATGGGCTCGTCTATCACGATGCCGTTGTAAATAAATTGCGCGGTTTTTACCGGGTAATCATCCCACGAGGAGTCGAATTTAAATTCTATCTCATAGTCGCTATTGTCGCATACGATTTTTTCGGGTGGGCTGACAGCAACTTTGCCGTTAATTTGAATATTAATTATTGTGGTGCTCACTTTTCACCTCCGTGAGTTAATTAATTTTCTAATTTTATGATCGATCAAAACGGATACAAGAAACATTAAACTGTTTCAAAATAACGTGCTTTTAAATTATCCGGCACATCATTGTTATCACCTGCGCTGTTCCTGAGCCGTTGTACACGTAAAAGTAATCGCCAAACAGTTGACAATACAGTCCATGTTTACTAGACGCCGACATATTGGTACCGCCATTATACATTGTCACTAACGTTTGCCTTTCTCCACTATACAGAAAGCTTACTATTAATATCTGACCGTATTTCATCGAACTTGGAAGTGTCGCTTTACCATCGTTTCCAGGTGATACGGAGAAGGTCGAGATCGCTACAGATTTCGCTTCGGTTGCATAGTCAGCATTTGCTGCGCTGCCTGATGAGGTTGCATAGTCAGCATTTGCTGCGCTGCCTGATGAGGTTGCATATCCTGCCGTTTTTGCATACGATTGATCTATCAAGATATTTATCTGCGCCAAAGCCTCGTCGATCTTTGCGAGTGCAGCGTTTGCTATTTCTCTTGTTTTGGTATTCTCCTCAATGGGTTTTATAATCTTCTCAAGATTCGTTATAGCACCGTTTGCCATATAGAAGGAATAGATCGGCAACTCATACACCATGTTATTGCCTTCCGCACTCTTCTGATACGTATCCTCTTTGGTAAGAGTAATTGCAGAGAGACTCGTTCCTGTCCTTGCAATCAACGTGCAATTTTCCGTATCTGCAGTGTGGTAGGTTTCTATACGCGCGATCACGTAACCGTAGTAGCCGTTCTGAATGGTTACCTCTACTGCTTCACCGCCTGTTTCAATTTCATTGAGTCTGCCTTGAACGAGAAGGGCTCCGCTGCCTACGGTGATAACGTTTGCGGACACAATGGCATTAAGATCATCGCCATAGCCTTCGTAATACCCGTCTGCAGCATCCTGATCTATAAATCGAGATCTAATTTCGAGGGCATAGAGATTCGATTTAAAATTATTTGCGCCCTGGTATGTTACCGGTTTAATTGACATAGTAAATTCTCCTTATCCTTTGATGATTTCGGTTAGAAGAATCTTCTTAAAACCGAGTTTTATTTTTGTGTTTTCACCGCCCGAGCCAAGAGATGAGATTTTCTCGCTTATTGGCAGTGTCTTATAAAGCCGTCCCTCGTAGTATAGCTCCACTTTTGTATATAGTGGATACTCCGAGAGATCTATAGGATCGGTCGCCGCGTTGTTATCTATGATGATATTATCGACGTAACGGGAATTTGCAAGCTCGTAGACGGCATCAAACTGTGCGTCGGCTAAATACTCTGCCTCAAACCACTTCGCGCGAACAGGGTATATTCTGCCGGCAATAGCGCCCACTTCGTTGTGCTCGACGATGTCGTTATTCTCGTTACGGTAATAATACTTAGTTGCGATTGTAGATGGACGCGTGCCGCCCTCGGACATATCGTGTTTTATAGTTGCGACCGCTTTGTTTGTGGCAGCCGAGCTTGTTGTGAGCTCGTGTATAAAGTCGCTTAAATTAATGGGCAAAGTACCAGTATGCTTAACAAAGGTAAACACGATAGTCCCGTTTCCTATATCGTATCGCGACTCAATGTTGTACTCGTAGTATTTGAGATAGCACTTCAGAAAACTGTAGGCGTTTACAAGCCTGTACGTTCCTTGGTAGGATCCGTATATCGCTGTCGTGTCCGTGTTATCGTCGGGAATGATGATGCTGACGGGGATCTTCTGAACCGTAGAGTCCGCGCCGTTGAAAACAAGTTGCTTTACCTTTTGGAATATAGCGGATAGTTTGCCGTCGAAGCTATCGTCCGATGTGTAGTCGAGAAGGATCTCTGTATCCCACAGAGTTTTGAAATCAAGACCCTTTACGGTACGCTTGTTTTTGTTCGGAGTTACGCTATCCGCGAAGCAAGCGTATTTGTAATTACCAAAATCATCGTTTACTACGACGATTTTGGCATCGTTTATATCCTCGGATGAAACGCCTTCAGCGCTGAAAGAATCGAGATCGTATACACGCTCGGTCTTATCGTAGGTGATATTTCCAACGTTTGTGATATGTTCGCGGTCACCGTTGTATAGTGAGATATACATAAGTCCTCCTTAATCGAATAAAAATCTCTTGATGGAGATCTCTACGCTTCCGCTATCGTTTACTGTGATGTTGGAGCTTACGTAGTACTCGCCTTTAGGAAGATACAAGAAAGACTGCTTCGTCTTATCTGTCAGATCGTAGCCGTTGGTTACGGTACCTTTAGGATCTGTAACGGTTATTTTTTTGACCGTGGGATCGATTACGACCGTCTCTCCGTCTGCTATCCCTCTCGAGAGTTGTATCTCGGCAATAACCTCGTCGGTCGATACACTTTTAACATAGATTTTTACCGGGTTTTCAAGATAACCCTTTATCGTTATGATTATGGGTGCTGCTTCGAAAAACTGATTTGATACTCTGACGGAATTTGCGAAGGTCATGCCTGCAAAGCCAAAGGGGAACGCTAGCGGGAACTCCGAGGCATCGTTTTTTAACTCAATGTCGAAGGATGCGGCGACTGCCTCATACCAGTACGTCTGTCTCTCAAATGTGAAGGTCTCGCAGAATACGCCATCCTCGCCTTTCTCGCTTTTTGTAGCGGATTTGAGTATAACGTCGCAAAATTTATCTGTTACTCCGTCGTCGCACTCGAGAATGAATGGAGAAGTACCGCAGCCCGCAAGGAAGAACAAAAGAGATTTATAGTTCATATACCCGCTCGTTCCGTCAGCATTGAAATAAATCTTAAAAACAAGGG
Organism: uncultured Ruminococcus sp.; assembly: GCA_964460165.1. Lineage (GTDB taxonomy): Bacteria > Bacillota > Clostridia > Oscillospirales > CAG-272 > UBA1740. The sequence continues at coordinate 16,351 of CAYWPS010000008.1, forward strand.
GCGGAAACGAAGGGGTTACGTTGGTAAGATGCTTACCGGCATCACTCTCCTTGTATGAGGGAGAAAACGCATTGCCGAGTCCTGAGGGCTCAGATGCAAAAGCGGAGGCAGTATTTAAATCGAAAGTTCTTGAACGGTCGTATGTGTGTAAATAAAACCTTCTCATTACATTGCCTCCGCGAGTTTAATATTTATTTCACGCACAAGGTCGTCGACATCTACTTCAGATGCATAATTCTCGATAGTGACCGTGATGTTCTGCGTGGTGTTGGTTGTGCTGTTATCGTAATTGTATATGTCACCCGCCGTTGCACCCGTACCAACCTCTGTGTAAACGTCGTAGATATCCGTGGGTGTATCTGTTGTGCCGGTGCCGAGCTCGGTGCTATCAGAGCCTGCCATTGTGCCGATATTGTCGGCGGTAAAGTCCTCGGATTCGGGTACCAGTTCCTTCCTTGCTGCATTTATCGCGGCAATTCCCGCTACAACACCTGCCGTAATTCCCGCTACAGCAAGACCGACAGTCCACGAGGCGTGGAATACCGTCATAGCTGCTGCAGCCACGAGGGCGGCGAGAGCGAGCGTCTTGAGTAATTTCTCTACCCAGGTCATCTCCTTCCAGTTAGCGATAAGGTCGTATGCCAATGCTACAGCACCGATGAGTGCGGCAAAGCCAGCCATTGCCTGCCATTGCGCTGTCTTCAGCTTTCCAAACAGGGTTATGAGACCGGATATACCGCCCGATATCTTACCAACCGCTATAAGCAGCGGGGAGAGCACGGCAATGAGTCCGAGTATGGCAATTATAGCACTCAGCGTATCCGGGGATAGATTGCTGAACCATTCTGAGAAATTCTGGAGTGCTGGGATGACGGATTCATTAAGGACATCAGCAACTTTCTCCATTACGGGCAGGAGAGCTTCGCCTAACTGAAGCTTTGTGTTTGCGAGCTTCGTGTTAATGGTATTCATAACGTTATCAAACTCTGCGAGAGATTCTACCTGCTCATCGGAGAGTGCTCCTAGGTTCTCGAATTCCTTGGCGTACTCGTTGATCGCGCCGCTTCCCGAGTAGATGAGGGGGAGGAGGTTGTTTGCGAGCTTCTCACCGAAAATATCGTTGGCGATGGCTACCATCTGCGTCTTGTCTTCCATATCGGCAAGAGCGGTGATTATTCCATAGAATTGCTCCTCGCTTCCGTCGAAGCTCTGAAGATCAAGGCCAAGTTTTGCGAGAGCCGTGGATGCTACGGACGTTCCGCCCGTGGCAAGCTCAGCCACACCGGCGCGCATCTTTACGAAGGCTTTATACAACACCTCTGAGTCGGTATCTGTCTGCAGTGCTATGTAGTTAAACCTCTGCAATGCCGTTGCGGTCATATCGTACTGCGTAGCGAGGGTTGCAATATTATCCGCTTCAGATACTGCCGACGTTCCGATTGCACCGAGTCCGGCGAGGGTTGCGCCTGCAGCGACCGAGACACCAGCGAGTTTCTTACCGGCATTTTCTACCTTATCGCCAAACTCACTTACGGATTTGCTGACGTGCTCAAACTTCAGATTGTTGATCTTCTCGAGTTGCTCCTCGAGCTGCTGAGCCTTGAGCTCGGTTTGAGCGAGCTCGCTCTGTATCTGGCGGTAATGAGGTGTATCTGCATCATCGTTGTCCTCAAGAAACTTGAGGCGCTCTCTGAGCTTTTCTGCCTGCTCAGCGGTATGATCGATAGCTTCCTGTGCGAGCTTCTGTGCCTGAGTGAATTTTGACGGATCATAATCCATCTCAAGACTTTTGGTGAGTGCATTTAGCTCTGTCTGAGTAGATTTTGCATCTTTTCTGACAGCGTTCATCTGCTTATTAAATTGTGAGGCATCAGCGGAGATCTCAACCGTTAAACCCCGAATTTTATCAGCCATTTGCACTACCTCCTTTCAAGAATCTCACGGCATCCGCTTGTGATATATCACGCACTTCAACGCCCCTGTTTTTATCTGCCATTTTCTGCTTATGGCGAAGAGCGTTTTTGATGTTCTGAATATCGAGGGAAAGTATAAGAACGTAAAGATCGTTAAAATGCAGTCGCTTTATCAAGCAGTCCTGTATCTTATGCTCTACGCACTTTTGAAATAGGGTTATAACTCGAGGCACAATCAGATCCTCTCTGCGTTTGCTTGCGCCTTCAGCGCTGAGCCTTTTATGCAGTCGCAGGAGTTCCTGACTGTGCGCTATCAGTTTTTTTCGGATACCGCCGAGGAGGAGAGAACGAGATTAAATACGTATTCGATCTGCGCGATGAGCGTCTTTAGCCTCTCACCATCCGCGAGATCGAAGAGCTGGCAAAACGACTTAAAATCGGTAATTTCACTACTCTCTATGAAGCAGTACAATGCCTTAAGGTTTGACAGGATGTGAGTTTGACTGTCAATCTGCCCTCTTTCCTTAACTCTCGCGATGTACGCAAAGAGCGTCTCCTTTATCGCATTATGCGGGAAGTTTGTCTCCCAACGCTCCTCTGCAAATATCGAAGTATCCACCGTTACGGTGATGTTTTTTTCTTTAATGACGAGGCTGTTTGAAGCCTCGTCAAGAGTTTTTTCAACTGTAGTAAGCTTGGTTTTTACCATGAGTGCCTACCTCCGTTAGGTCGTTGATGCTGCCGTTGCCATCCGGGGAAGAACCACGGTATCTCCGAATGTATCGTATCCGGTATCACCGGGAACGGCTGTCATCTGCCAAGCAATGATGGTATTGCCGGTCTTAGGATCCTTGTAAATCTTACCGTCGGATGAGAGAATCTCGGTTCCGTTTATCACGATGGGAGTATCGAACGAGGACTCATTGATATCCTCGGTGTTCTGATCGAAGCTCTCCGAGGGGCGGGTGGAGGTAACACCGTAGAGCCAAGTCTTGGCAATCGGTTTGCTGCCATCGGCTGCTGCTCCGCATGTCTCAAAGTAGATAGCATGCGTTATGCTAACCTGAGGAGCGATGTCGGCGAGTCCGTTAGCTACCTTGATCTTACGACCCATCGCGATCTCGTAGTCATCGGAAACGTTGTTTGTGCTCATAGTGCCGTTCTTGCACTTCTCGTTCATCAACACATAAATGACGCGGCCGTCACCAAAAATTTTTTTATTGGCGGTATCTGTTTCAAGTGCTATCTTACGAGCTGCACCTGTACCATATGCTACGGGAGCACCGTACTCGCTACCATCGAAGGTTGCATATTTTAAATTCTGTACGTTAAAGCGTACAAGGGGTTTTTCAGACATTTTATTTTCCTCCGTTATTGAGTTTGGATTTTATTGCCGCAAAGATCTGTGGCTCAGTATCCTCGAAGCATCTACGGATGAATCCTTTGTGGGGACTCTTATCGGAACACTCGAGTACATTTGAAAGAGGAACTCCCTCTCGAGCCTCACCCTTACTGCCGTCTTTAGTTTTGCGATGCACAACGCCTTTGGCTATACGCGCATTGCCTACGTATCTGCGGTCCTTGTATTTGGTCTTTATTTGCCACATCTTAGACATATCTCCGGTGTCTGTCGGTGTAACAGCGGCAACCGCATCGCGGAACACCTCAGCTCCCGCTTGCAGCCCTTTCTGCCTCGCCTCGAATGAGGAATGAATAAACTCGGAAAAGATCTTGTCAAGCGCAGCGGGGAGCTCGTCGGGCTTTACGTTATCAGCCATCTGCAACGACCTCCGTAAAAGAAAATTCGACATTTATGCCGCGGTACGGGTTGTCGAGGTCATAAATGTCGCGTTCCCCGTTAGCGAGGCGTATCATCGTGTCGGTTGTGAACTCCTTGATTATATCCTTGATCCTCTTTTTGACTTCGCCGTAGCGAGAATCAGTCTTTTCATAGGAGTAATAGTAGTTAACGTCAATGCGGCGCCGTGTTGTGAGAGCGTTGCCGTCTCCAAAAGCACCCGGAGGAGAGGAGATCAAACGGTATACGACGTATTCATCCTTATTTACCGGGATCTCCTCTCCGTTCAATACGATGCTGTCAACGTCAACGCGGCGTATATGATGGGATGTTATTCCGTGAGGCAAGAGGATTTTATCAAGATTCGCCTGTGTGATATCTATTACACTCATCATCTCACCTCGTATTTTTTGACTTGGAACTCAAGCATCTTATTGCTCTCAAGATAATTATCCGCTGCGGATGCGAGCGTAAAGCAATGAGCGTTATCAATAACACCGTTTTTGTATATCCTCACGTCACCGGATATAAGAGCCTCGTAGATGCTTTTTACAAATGTCATACGAACACGGGCGGGGCGGATAACTCCGTCAGCTTGCTGCTGAATAGCAACGTTGCCGTATGATCCGAGCCATTCACAGTAAAAGCAATCGGTCATTATATCGTTACCGTTATAATCCTTACCGATCGATGCTTGGATGGGGATCCATTCGGTTGTCGAGCCTTTGCCCGGTTCGTATGTGGTTTTCTGCTGTGCGAACTTAATGAGCGTGCGCTTGCGTCTTACTGTCTGAGCCATACGCTAACCTCTCTTAAGCTGCGACAGCAGGGCGACGATCATACCATCTTTTTTTATAATGTTGTTCTCGTCGCCTCTATCGCGGCCATCCGCCCATATGCTTTTGATTACGTGAGCCCTTTGCGTCGTGAGCTTTTCGCGAGGTACTCCGGCACCAAGCATAAATTCTTCAGCCTCTTTGATATAGTCCTGGATCTCAGCCTTCTTATTCGGGTCGCTGTCATAGTAGCCCAGTTTATAGAGTATTCTTTCACCTTCTGTCATAGGTGTACCTCCAATCGTTATACCGATTATGTATCGGCTCCTTGATCATGCCCGACGGCTGATTCTATCGTGCTTTAACCCTTCTTACCGTAGTAGAACTTCTTGGGAGCAACCCTACCTGCTACCATAAGATGAGCGGTGTACTCGATTACGCGCTCTCTGCCCTTGATCTGAGGATAGATCTCAGTAGGCTTGATGAAGTTGAGCTTGTAGTTCTTCGCATTACCTATGATGAAGTCACCATCTGCAAGGCTTTCGTCAACTTCAACAGGTACCGATGCAATCGCAGTAATTCCTGCACTGTTGTAAATCGGGAATATGTAATGTCCATCTTCGCCCTTTTCAAAGGTCATTTCGAGGGACATAGAGCGGGAAATATAGACCTTTGCTCCCTTACGTGCTCTACGAGAAAGAGTGAGAAGACCTGTCTTGATAGCGTTTGCTTCGCCTCCTGCTGCGTAGGGAGTACCGGAAATAGCTCCAACGGTAACGCCCTCAATACATTCATCTGCGCCCGTGCCGTAAAGAACTTCATTAGAAAGAAGGAAGTTAATCTCAGTGGAAAGATCTGCAAGAAGGTATTCCGCAAACTTCTCGTCGGTCATTGCGAGGAGCTCCATTGTTACCTCAATGGTGATAGGATAGTTGCCCTGTGCAAGAGTGAGTCTGCCCCACTTTGTAGAACGGCTTTCAGCTGCAACGCCTTCCTTCTTGCCCTTGCTTGTACCGTTGTTTGCTTCGATAACATAGGGGAAAACGATAGCACCCTTGATATGAGTAGCGTGAAGATTAACATCACGAAGGAAGGGACTATCGGGAGCATCAAGCTCAAGAAGATCATAGAGAACGTTCTGAGGAATGAATACTCCACCGTTATTGACACCGTTTACATCCGCGGTAGGTGCGATGTATTCCTCGCTTGTAGTCGTGAGAGCGATACCAAGTGCTCTCTTCTCGTTAGGATTGAGGCTAACGCTGGTGTTGTTCAGCATAGCTCTGACCTGCTTACCGAATGCGCTCTTTGCATGGCGGAGCGCGGTGGGCTTGTCAAACTCCTTATCCTCAGACGTCTGAGAATTTGTGCCACCGAACAGCAAAACGTTCTTGCCTCTCTGCTCGGGTGTGGGATCGTCGTCTTCCTTGCCACCGTTGGGATCGCGTGCGGCTCTCTCATCAGCTGCTCTCTGTTCAGATGCAGTTGTCTCTTCGGACTTTCTTGCCTCTTCAAGCATGAAATCGTACTTTGCGATCTCTGTTCTGATCTCGGCAAATCTTTCCTCTGTTGCGCCTTCAACCTCTGCAACGAGGGCGGCGCGCTTTTCCTTAATTTCCTTAACAGTCATTTTTCAATGCCTCCAAATATAAAAATTTTTGTTTTGCGAGTGATAAACTATCTTTTGCCCTTTTTTCGTTATCCAACGCAGCGGCGCGCGCATTTGCCAATGCGTTTTTTGCGTTATCCAACGACGCCGAGCGGGCATATATCTCGGTTTGCGGGTACGCGCCGTCGTTTACGGCAGATACCTCGAAAACACACGATATCTTTGTTACTCTTCGGCGTGGGATAGGCTTGTCAAGATCGCTCCATTCCTCGCCGGTTACTTTGATACCGAATGCAAAGGACATATCCTCCACGTCTCCGCGGCTCACCGCTGAGCAGAGCTCACGTGCGGTAGCATTGTTTTCGATATCAAGTTGTGTGAATATAGACATCCCCTTGCTGTCGATCGATACGTCCATCGTTGAACGCTTGCCGCGCCTATGACGTGCAAGAGGTATCATAGAGTCATTATGGTTTACGAAAAATTTGATATCCGAGAGATCCGCGCCATCAAGAGCATGCGGATCTATTTCCTCGTAGAAGAGGCCGGCTATAAGTGCGCGCTGATTGAATACGATGGGATAACCTTCAATCGTTCCCTTGAGAGGCTCGATTTTTACAGGCTGATTCTCGAACGAGGTACTTCTCCGAACTACCACGGGTGAGTCGGGGGAAACCGTCTTTATCTCAAGATTTTCATTGCTATTCGGCATTGTTGTTATCCTCCTTCTCCTTGGGTTTTGCGCTTGACTTTTTGCCTTGCGAGAGTTCTGTCATCTGATATTGATTCGCTATGTTCACGTCGATGTAGTTTAGGGATACTCTTGTCGGCTCGCCATCGGGCTCGTAACCAAGAAGCTCTCTACGCTCGCTGCGGCTGAGTAATGCATCCTCCTTAGTCATCTCGCAGATGCTCTGACGCCTCTCGAATGACAGAGACTGAACAAGTTTGTCATATCCCTTGATAGCGTGGCCGTAGGCGATCTGTCGGGGTGTGAAGAGAACCAGCTTCATCGCCTCTGTTATGGAAAGAAGCTTGCCCTCAATCTCTGTCTGATAAAAGGCTGTGTACTCGTCATCTGTCCACTTACCAAGATAGATGGGGAGGGATACTCCGAGAGGTGCGAGGATCTCATCTCTTACAAAAGAGAGAATATTTGACGGGATGTCTGTCGCGTTAATGTTTACCGGTGTGAAATCAGCCTCATAGTCTGTTGCTACGATACCGTAATCGCTGCCGAAGAGATGTTTTTCAAATTCATCGCGTGTCACAGTTTTTTTGTCGATATCAGCGACGGTCTTCATAGAGAGAACACCCTTGAGCGACAGTGAAGCCTGCAGTGCTTTGGGAATTGCTTCCTTTATAACGTGGATTGTCTGCAGATTCCTGAGGAGCTCTCTGTTATCTGCTCTGCCGCTCCTGTCTCCGCCCATGTATGCGTTTGGACCGTAGCCTTCGCGGATATGTATAACGTCGGAATAAGGCATATCGAGTGTGACCTCACCGTTTAAACTGGTGAGCTCGAGCCTCATCTCGTCGCCCTGGTAATACAGCTTGACGTTGGCGTTCTCGATAGGATACAGTCCCTTAGTCACACGGCGCACCTTGTTTGTGCCGGCAATCGGCACCTCGTCATACTGCCAATAGATGAAGCAGTTGCGGTTTACCTTTGTGATATAGGTTACCTTATACAAAAAATCTTTCAGTCCGCACAGGGGATTTAAACGGTATGTAAAAAGCGCGTTGAGATCATCGTCGCACATCTCGGTAGAGCGAGGATTCTGATGCTCAATTACCGATCGGATCTGACACTTTGAGACCTCCTCACATACACGGTGAATAGCAGTTTTAACTATGTCGGAAACGTGTATATCACTGCCGTAGGAGGTGAAAACTACCTTATTTGCATTGATTATCTGACTGCTATACGATTTTGTTCTGCTCCAGCCGAGCAGATTATATATAGCGTTATTAAAGGTGCTCAAGCCATTACCTCCTTTGGAAAATAAAAGTGAGTCGATACTGCTAACGGTACGTAACCGTTCACAAATATCGACTCACTTGTTTTGAAAAAATATCAAAATGGAGTACACACCGACATTATCGGCGGATAAAAAATCATTTAATTGCACTGTTATTGTAACACAACGATTTTTTATTGTCAAGTACTTTTTCGTAATTTCTAAGAAAACACATCAAAATGTCGTAAAATCAGCAGATTTCTTCACGTTTTATGGTGAATGTATACTCCTTTTTGCAGTGCGGACAGTAAAACGTTGCGTTGATTATACCAAACCTTGCATCGTACTTGCCGATAAGCTTGTTATGTACCGGGCATCTGACCGACCTTTTGAACCGCTCTTGATTCTGAGGCTTTTTTTCTTCCATAATATCAAGCTCCTATCTTAGACATAAATGCGCTCTTGCATTCGCGCAGTGTGGCATATGCTATGATCTTTGACATCGTGCCGTCGATCTTGTTACCGACGTATCCGGCGATTTTTTCCGGCATTACAAGGCCCTTGCTATCGTGCTTTACGGCAGTGTTGCGGAAGCACCAAGCACAGATCTCATTTTTGTTGTAGTTAATAAGCTTATCCCTCATATCGCTTTCGAGGGTACGGGTGGGGGTATTCAAGGACTCATGTGACATTTTAATTTTGACGGTTATATCACCAAAACGCTGTTTAGTGATCTTGGCGAACTCTTTTGCATGCCATTCATCGTATCCTACACGATAGGGGCGTATATGATACTCGTTGTATATTTCATAGAGGTAGTCGGCAATTACATCATCATCAATAACGTTGCCCGCCACAACACGGCACAGTCCCATGCGCTCCCATTCTCTGTAGTCACGCTTTTCTATGTTTGTTGGGCTATCCGTCGACTGAATGTCGTTAGCCTTCGATTCGGTGACAAAGTACATCGTGTACATATACTTGATGGGATCATTGCGCTTCATAAATAGGAAGGTGACCGCGCACAAGTCGTTGGTCTCGGCAAGGTCTGCTCCTACGATGCACCAGGAACGGCTGAAGTCCTCGATGTTAAAGCTTCCATCGCACTCGATGATATATGATTCTTTGAGCCAGGCTCGAGGTGATAGCTGCTTGAGGTTGTACTCCTTGGCAAGTGTGAAGGCTCGCTGAGCTCCGTTGTGCCGAGCTTCTTCGAGAAGATCTCTGAGATCGGATATTTTCTTTACGACACCGAGCATAGGATTGGACTTGTACCACGATTTTTCATCGTTCCAAACCTCTGCTTCGGAATCCTGCGTATAAAGCCATATAAGCCAGCGTGGACGGTCGAGCTCGCCTCTGAGAACAGCACGAGCATCGCGCAGTCTATCGTCAAGATATCCATCGTGCACCATTCCTTCGGTTGTGATCTCGATGTACAGAGGCTCATCCTGTGTTGTCAGCGAGGATCTAAGAGGCATTACAGTCTTACGGTCCTCCATCTCATGCACCTCGTCAACGATGACGATCTTGAGGTTACGGCCTTCCTTTGCACCCGATTTCGCAGACATCTTCTTAATAGATCCCTTATTCTGCGCAGAGAACTTACCTCTCTTTTTGCGCTGCTTGGGATTGCCAAAGAATATTCCCTTATTGTTTTTGCGGGTGACACTGGAAAGTGCCCGGGACTCCTCACGGAAATTATTAATGCAATCGAATACAAGCCCTGCCTGCTCATAGTCATTTGATGCGCACATGATCTTCTGACCTGGTTCTCCGCAGAACCATTCAGCAAGAGCCAGTGCTGCAGCGAACGGAGTCTTTCCGTTCTTACGAGCGATCAGGAGCAGGAACTCTTTGTATCGGCGAACCCATCTGCCGCCGCCCAAGAGCTCCTCGTCAAAGATGTAGAATCCAAACAGAGCCTCGGCTATCGCTTTCTGCTCAAGCGTCAGTATAAAAGGCTTGCCGGCAAAGGGAGCCTCGAAGTGCTTGATCTCCCTCTCGATGAACTGTATTCTCTTGTGTGCCGCCTCAAGCTCAAAGCGATACTCCGAAGGATATACGATATCCTGGAGTAGCATCTCAAGCTGTGTTTTGAGCTCGCGGCCGATTATCTTCTCACCGCTGCGGCAACGCTTATAATATTCAATGAGGAAGCTGTGCCGCCCGCCTACATCTTCGCTTAAGACGTTCCATCCCTCTATGGGAATCAACGAGGGATTTATGAGCGTCCAATCCAACTCTCGTTTACTCATAATCGTCGAGCAAGTCCTCGTCACCGCCTTCATAACTGCCGAGCATATCTCTGTTCAGCTTTTGCATAGAGGAGGCATACTGAGCCATATACTTAACGCGAGCTTTTCCCGCCGCCGTTTCTTTCTGAATCGCGGGACATTTCGGATCATAGAGTATCGTAGGAAGATCCTTCATCGTCTCAAGGATACCAAAGATCTCGGCGACTTTATGTATCAGCGAGTCGTTCAGTCGAAGCTTGACGCCATCTACGCCCGCCTCGGTGTACAGCTCTACGAGTCTCTTGTACTCCTTTTCGGTGTATTCTTCGCGTTGATTTAATTTCTTTTTTGGCATTTTTTGAGCCTCCTTTTTCCATTTTTCAAACTTTTTCGGAAAAAAGTGAAATTTTCGGTGTGGATTCTTCAACCTTGAGGCGTGGAGTCTGTCTGTGCTCCATAAAAGCGGAATGGAAGGGGGGATATTTATGCTCGGAAACGCTGAAAATATCCTTCTACCCATCCGATAGCTGCCTCACGTATCGAGTATTGCTTGACCGTTGCACAGATATTCCGGATGCAGTCCTCTTTGGGTGTCGCTATGTGGATGAGCTCGGCGCAGTATTCTTGTTCTATCATCTCTCGGTCGTATCTGTCGGGATACGTTCCTATGATGTACGCATCCTGCCACTTGCGCCGCATCGTTGCGGTTCTGATCTCATTGAGTAGGAGATCTCGGATCATGAACGATATCTGCTTTGTAGAGTCGGGCTTGTCATACATACCGCATACACATATCGACTTATGGATGTTATCGAGGTTTACGATAAGATCGTTACGTGTAGCAACACTATTCACATACTCGACCTTGCCTGCAAACGGTGCGCCGTATACAAGATAAACATGCTTAGGTCCTGCTTTTGCTCCGAATCTTCGGTGAGGTATATTGTGACAGTTATGGCACAGAACCTCTATGTTATCGGGGTTCAGCGTGATATTAACGTCGTCTATGTTATCGAGAGTGAGCTCGATTATGTGGTGCGCTCTGAGCTCATCTATCTCGAAGATCTCACCGCACTCGGCACATACGCCGCCGCTTTTTACCTTGCACTCAAGGGCAAGGTCGAGAAAGTCTTTACGGCAGTAAAAGGCGTGTATAGGATCGAGGGCCATGTTATATTCCTTCCATATTCGGCGGAATCTTTCCTTGCTCGGCAAGTTCCAACGCCTTTTGTCTTAGCTTGAGGACTTGAGGATCACGGGCAAACTCATCAGATATTCTGTTGATGAGCAGGAACTGAAGCATTCCGGCATCCGCCTTAGCATACTTCTTGTAGGTTGTTGTCTTCTTGCCTATAACCTTTCCTTCGTTGTCTTTCTCCTCTACGGTGGTAGTCTCGGTGTACTCGTATCCCATCGCTACCTCATATGCCCTACAGATGATTTCCGTCTTGAATTCTGTCTTTGCCTTATTTACTGTTTCGTTTAATTCGGGATTATCCTTCTTGTACTTGGCCCAGGATGTCTTACCCACGTTGTAGTAGGCTGTGAGCTGTCCCTCGGTCACTCCACAGCGTATATATCTCTCAATGTCACTTAAATAGGGTAAAATCTTTTCTTTATATAAGCTCGGACTGCCGGGCTTTTTCTTCTCATTATCGGTGCTTTTTTGACGTAACTTTTTTACAGCAGGAGCCTTCTTAACCTCTTTTTTGGGGGTTGTTTTTACGTCTTTTTCCTTGACGTCTGCGTTTTTCGGTTGTTTCGGCATTATTTCACCTCACTTTTTCATCGAGGAGGAGCTTTGTTATGATGGTTATCGGCAAGATTGCCAATACGATAACAACAGGGATGAAGCAGACTATCCACGACATCGCCGATGCTCCACACAGTTTGAATATGATGAATATAGCAAAGAGAGGCAGGCAAACGATGTCAATGAGCAAAGTAGCGAGGTATGTAGCACTTATTACCTTTGGCAGAGCTTTCATTCCAGACCTCCCGCTCGACGGATCTCCTTGATAAACTCCGCCTTGTTGATAAATCTGCCGTCAAAAGGAACTCTGACCTCGTCGGGCCTGTCCTTCCATATACGATCGAAGAGCTCACTCGCCATCTCGCTTACCGCAGATTGCGAAATATCACCGATAAGATGATCGTAGTCTTCGCAGGTCTTGGCAAATATTAGCCCGTTTTTCATCTTGATGCGTACTCCGTAATTTTTATTAGGATCCTTTTTCTCGAGGTCCTCCAAAGTGCCACGTACCGATTCGAGCTGTAGCCTTATTTTCTTTATGTGATGTACTACAGCATCATGCGCGAGCTTCCTGCAGCCGCCGGGCTTTTTAAGTCCGCGAAAAGGGCAGGTTCTGCACTCTGTCTCACTACGCTGATCCATCCAGCAGTCGAGAACATCAAGCACCTGCTGTTCTGTTAATTCTTTCATTTTTTTCTCTCCTTTTTACGTTTTCGATATTCACTGTGATAGGCATTAAATTTTTCTTTATTTTCCCGCTGCCATTTTGCGTGATATTCGGCCCTTTTTGCTTTTGCTACGGGATCGTTCTTTACTTTTTCGTGGTAATACCTTTTAGCACGTTGATTTAAGAGTTCCTTGTGCGCTTTCTGCAATTCCTTGTTCCTGTACTTGTAGTCCTTGTTATAGATTTCAAGTTTTTCGTTCTCTGCTCTCAACCTTTCATTCTCCTCGGTGAGTTCCTTGATAAGGGTGAGGGCGTGATACATTAGATTTTGCTCGCAACCATTATCAGCCCACGGACATGTTAGAGGGCAATTACAATCTTTGGGGCTTGTGCAACACTCCAAAGCCTTTATAATTTCAGTTCGTTCCATAAATCGCCTTTAACTTCCTTTCCTGTTTTTCGGTCTTTCCAAATATCCGACTCGTAATAGTATTTCGCACCGCACTTGCATAACAGATTGATGAGCGGAGTTCCCTCGCAAACTTCTTTGCAAGACGGACATTGTCTTTTGTATCGTTCTCTATTGAGTTCCATCTCCGCCCTCCGTGTACTTATTTTGAGTGAGTCAAGATCATACGATATATCACCCGAAAAATCCATAACTGCCTCTTTCTCTGTATCTTCCAAATCGCTATCAAAAATATGTTTGTTATAATGCTTATCTATAATTTTCTCAATCTCCTCAAATATCTCCCTCGCAACATCCGAAGCTTTGCGCCAGCCTTTGTCAATTAAAGCTTTTGCATTGTCTTTCGCTACACAATCAGGACAGTCTCTACAATTAGGTGAGTATTTCGCACAAAGGTCTTTAGCAAGCTTATCGAGCTCTATATCTATGTACATTCTGCTACCTCCTCAACTCTGATTATTTCGTTTTTAGGATGAGTGCGGCGGAAACGCTGTTTTGCATCATACTTTGAGAACGCCTGGATCTCAACCGTATGTATCTTTACAACAGCGCGATAGGTTATTCTGAATTTTCGTAACATAGTATTCCTTTCCGTCACGGGCCTCGTCGCCGTGACATTTTTACATATAGATATGTGCCCGTGACGTATTCACTGAGCTTATGCTCGTAGTGGAACATATCGTACCCGGGGTAGAGTCTCTCAAATATATCGACGGCATTTTCTTCACCACGAACGATACGCTCGACCTTGCGGCGCGTAAATTTGGTATCTGCTATAGTAACGATCGGCTTCTGAAGGTTCTTAGAAGCCTTGTATTTTTTTGTCCCCTTGGGATCCTTCGTACAGTATCGGACTGCGCCCTCGTAGCCGCTTTCGTCAGCTTGGAGTCGGCGTGTCTGTGTTCTCGCTCCGTCGCGCCATAGCTTCTCGGCTACGTCACGATCGGGGAAATTTGTGATAATGTGATGATGGACTCGGTGCTTACCCTTTTTCTCATCGGACTCGAACTCCGTCCAGTACACGTACTTAACCGGCGGGAATCCGTGCTTGTCCGCATAATATTTTAGCCGCCTTATGAAGTTGCTAAAGTTTTTTTCCGCATCCTCGACGGTTTTGGGAAGCTTTCGTGGTTCATATGTAAACGTTCCCCATATGTCCTTGTCGGTGAAATTGGTATTTACAAGGCGAATCACATATTTAAGAGCGTTCTTATCGTTGAGATTTTTTTGAGCCGGACGGCTCTTTTTGCTTTTCGGCGCCCGGGAGAGAGAGGCCTTGCTATTCCATATCGGATATACCTCGCACTCTACCACATTACCGCTTTTAATTGTCTTTGTGCGATATTTAACGATATTCTTGTCACCTAGGAGCTGTAATCGGTCATCGCCTGTGTCTTCATACGCGTAGACCTCGTCGACGTCGTACTCTCTGTCAAGGGTATAGTTTGTCATTACGTGCGCTCCTTCCCATGTTTTCCACCTGTTCTCGGCGGGTAGACGTGTATTCCGGGATTTCTGTTCTGATGCCGTTTATCACTCGGGAGTTTCTCTCAAACACCTCGTTGTAGAGAGCCGTTCTGAGATATGTCTTTTTGAAGCGGATCTCGTAGGTAGCCGCCTCGAATTTGTCCATTACTGTTATGATGTCCTCGTGAGTCAAGCAATCGTAGACCTCCTGTACCGCCATTACAGGCAGCTTATTGCCGTCGATCTGCACCAATGACGCAGGCGGCAGGATGAAGATCTCGGCGATAATCAAGCAAATCTCCTCGGCCTGCTTTTTATACGGCAGATCGAAGCACTCGAAGTCGAGGCAGATTTTGATCTGGGCGAGTGTTTTTGCCAATGAACCCGACGGGACTCGACGGGGACGCGACTCTGTGGGAAAGCTGTTGTTTCTGTTCATTTTTTAACCTCATATTTTCTTAACTGTACCGATGCTCTGAACAGACTCCTTTCGTCGTTAAGATAATACTCATTACGAGGACGAAAAAAGCTATGTTTCAAGCTCGGAAAATGGCTTGACAAACCAACAGTATTATGATATAATAATAGTAGGTTTGGTTGATGTTTTACGTCATCCTTATGGGCGGACGCGAGTGCCATCGCGCCGCCCTTCTTTTTTACCTTTATGCCGCCGGGAATTACTCGGCGGGCTTTTTATTTTCATCGGATTTTCTGATCTCTATCTCGACTTTGTAGCCGAATCTCTTGCACAGACGGGCGAGAGCTTTTATAAATCGGTTAGCTCTTTTCACTTTGACTTTTGCCTCGCATTTAATCGGATCCGTAAACTCCCATTCAATTGGAACGTTTATATCGATCGTTACGCCTACAGAGAACTTATCGGGAAGCATCATATCACACCTCCACCTTTTCGCTATCGGAATATGTAAAGGCGATCACAAGCGCATCCTTGCTGTTAGTGGAGATAGTGACTTTAATACGCGAGAATTTAAAGGATGCTGTCTGCACGATGGAGTCGAGCACCGAGATGCCGGCATTAAAAACAGTATTGTAGAGCTCGCCGGAAAAATCGACTCCGCGCCCCTCACAGTAATCGGAGAAGTCATCGAGCCTCGATCGGAGTTTTGCTACGTTCTCCTCGCGTTCCTTTTTCTGCTTGAGGATATTTTGATAGTCTCGGGCACCCATGCAGGAGCATCTTATCGTAGCCGCCTCGTTGGCCTGCTCCTGGCTGTCGTACTCGCCCGCGGCGAGCTCCATATTGCCGCAAAACCGGCAGGTGGGGTAAAATGTTTTTTCTTCGCTCTGAAGGATTGAATCTGTAGTAATCATCTTTATGCTCCTTTTTATGTAGTTAGGCGGATGAGGCTCACAGATATCTTTTGCTTTATCAATCTACCGTATATCCAGGAGCCTTTGGCGGGGTATAGTGTAACCGTTCCGCTACCGGGGTTATAGTAACCGTCGTATTCACCGGTTAGCCTTCCTTCTTCGTTTTTTACGTACACTCGGTTAGCCTTACCGATCATGAATCTTTCTTTGACAAAATAGTATTCCTTTTTCTCGCTCATACTTCATCTCCTCATACCTGCCATCCGTAGCGGTTGAGGAGAGAGAGGAGAGTCGATTCACATCTCATTTTGAGCCTTCTGCCACTTCCTGCCTCTTCATCATCCATGGCAGCGAGCTCGAGGTCGATATCGCTTAGGGCGCGGCTTATCGTTTCCATATAGTGAGATATGCTTGCAGCGTGAGGATCCGCCTTTAGTTCAAGCTGACGTATCTTCTTACGGTTTTCCTCGTCACGCTCGCGGAGTGCCTTCTCATGCTGCTCATCCTTTTCCTTCAGCTCCGCCTCCAAACGCTCTATGTCGGACTTCATACGTTTTTCGGTTTCGGCAATCGCTTTATCCTTGATTTCTTTGATCTGCTTTTTGGAGGGCTCGTATACCTTCTCCGTGACCTTCTCGGGCTCCTGCGTCTCGGATCTCAGCTTCTCAAGATCAGTTTCGAGATTTTCATTCTTGACGGTCAGATCGTCGCGCTCCTTTTCTGCATTGCGGAGCTTGTCTACTAATTCGCCGTAGCTCTCGTCATTCTCGAGGATCTCCCTCTCCTGTCTTTCAATGGTATCCTTCTGCTCCTTGATGAGCTCACGCATCTCACGGATAGACATACCGTCCTCGAGCTCCTCTCTGTGCGCCTCGACGAACTCGGCGCGAGTGTGCTTAGGAAGGGCAAAAAGCTCAACGAGCTGAGACTGCGAGAGGCCCTCAAAGGTCTCCATATCAGATTTACCTGTGAGGAGGTTTATCTGCTCACCGCCAAACTCGCGGTAAATACGCATCAGATTGCCGGCGGTAGACTCCGAATACTCAAAGTTGGTCTCAAGCCATGAGCCCCACTCACCGTGAGGGAGCATCGCCTTGGCTTCCTCAAGACGCTTTCCTATCTCAAAGCAGGAGCGCCTCGCATATGAATACGCGGCGTTCAAAATCCCCGACGTCTCGGTTTTTATGCCATTTATCTCGTCGGCTATAACTGCCACGCTTCTTACGATTTCTGTATTACTCATTTTGTTTCTCCTATACTGCTATGTATTCTTCGTTACATTCTTTGAAGTCTGCCTCAAGCACTTCGACAAGCAGCTTTCCGGCAAGCTTTCCGTTTCTGATAATATTTCTATTACGGCGAAGCTCCTCGAACTCAGCAAGACGTTTCTCGCGGCTGATCTCTGCGGCTTCGCGTTCTGCTTTTCCTATCCTTCGGTATATCTCCCTGCGCCATTTCTTAAGGAATTCTTTTGCCTCATCGCGATCATTACCTTCGTCATCACCATAAGTGCGTAGCTGACGTATGCATCCTCCCGGCTCAATCTCCATTACATACCAGGGTGTATCGTGACTTTTAACGCGTCGCAAAAAGGTAAGATAGCTTTCTTGGTCGGAAATTCTATCAAAATATAAATCAGTTCTATCAAAGCATAGACTGAGAAGCTTTCCTTCTTGGATTATATCAAAGGCACCTCCCGGAACTATTACCTCATATTCTCCGTCGCTCCACTCGTACATTGCCTTTATTCTTTCGCACGTTGGCTTGACTGCGGGATATTCGCTCTCTATCCTATCCCTCTCCAACTCATCGCGATGGATATCATACAAAGTGATTAGTTCATCATGACGCGTTTTCAGATCATTAGGTCTATGAACAGACGTCTTGCTTATATCAATTTTCAGTTTTTTTGCCATATCTATATAATCCGCCCATTGTTGAATGGTAACGTGCGTTTTATCGCGACTATAATATGAATATCGGGCTTTATCGCTATACTCGTGCGGCTTCTGAATATAGTTTGCCACCTGTACGGGACTCATGCCGCATTGAAGTGCAAAGGCAACCATCCTGGGGGTGATTTTATGTTTACAGAAAAATTGCATCGTTTCCTCGGGAATCTTATATCCGCACACGTGTGCGCTTCTGAGCCATTGCAAATAGTAGACTCCTCCATTGTTCTGACGCAGGCGATTTACAGCTTGACCATCTATACCGAGAACATCTTGAATGGTGGTGCCGGGCATCAAGCTAACACTTCCGTCACCGACATACTGTGTCAGATCATCCACAAGACCGTAAAAACCGCCCTTTATGATGTATTCCATTCTTGGATCGTCATACCATCCGCGCATAAGGTTGTTATAATCGAGCTTCCATCCTTTAGATGCAGCGACGTTGATAGCAATACCCGAATAAGCAGTGCCTTGCAGAGCTGAAACATCGGGATAGCAATATCCCCGGGAATGCTGATACATACAGCTGTTTCTGTCGCTCCATTTTTCACCGCCTTGGTTATATACGATCTGACAACAGTTCACCGTACTGCCATCAAGCGGCAGAGGAATGATCTCATCGGGCAAAAATCTCTGATAATAGCCGCTTGTTATATGCCAACGCGCACGAGCGGTAAAATGACGTGCGACGGTGCAGATGTTTCCGTCCATATCGTAGTGACTCTGTATCAGCATAATGCGCTCTCTTGCTGTATGCTCGTTATTTCGTTTTTCAACTTTTATGAGCTTACCTGTCGTGGGGCATTCATAGGTTTTGCGATGCTTCCAATCCTTCGCGGTGTGATCCTCTCCACATGCGGTGCAGTAGTACTTTGTAGACTTCTTTTTTCCAAAGGCGTAGTGCAGGCCTCTGAAAACGGTATTATGCATCCAGAAGTCAAAATCCGCGGGTAATGCCGGGAGAGAGTTTGCCCAGTTTGATATCTTCGTTTCTTTACGAGTGCGAGCATTTATTCTTTTTATGTATCCGATATTTGATTCGATTGAATCTATCATATCGTTTACTTTATCGTAATTCTCCCAGTACCACGGATGGTCTTTGTCGGAAAAGTGCTTTTTCAGCCAAGCAATAGCTTCATCTTTACCGTCGAGAATCCTATATTTACAACCGTAGTAGCAACCCCAGTAACTATATCCACCTGCAGATATCCATTCAAGTTTGCCGTTGTGCCAGTTCTTGCCATCGGTGCAGACGTTACCGGTTCCTGCGGGAGTCATATAATATACACCGACAGGATCCGCATTGTGACCTCTCCAAAGACCGATTATTAGGCGATCACCGTTAATAATAGCGGTGTACCGTATTTGATATTTATCATTATCCCTCTCCGACTTTTTGCGCGAGAGCTTATACTTAGGCGGCTTCTGTGAAATAAACCACTTCCATATAGCAGCTTTATTCATCTTAGATTCTTTCGTCATCGTCAGCCTCCCTCTCCTTCAGCTGATATGTGCGGTCTTTTATAACCTGCTCACCGTATATCATGAGTATCCTCTCGGGTGTACCTTCAGCGTTGGTTTGGATTAAGGCGATCACTCCGCCATCCCCCTTCGCTGTTGCGCGGGGATTCTTGCCAATAACTATAGCAATATCATTACCATCCGTATAAGCATCGTCGCGCTTTATACGCTCGCTTAGCTTGCGTTTCGGGTGTTCGAGCATATACGTCACGGCTTCGCATACGAACTCGTGTTTTTCCAGACGTCTGAGGATTTCGAGTTTTGTGCAAGAGATCTTGGAATCACTGCCGTCCTCGTGGATATCTCCGTCAGCATAACAGAGCCAACACTCGCTTGCGTCAAAATCCGGATAATAGGAAAGACAGTCGAGCGGGTTCTCGGCAGCATGGAAGCCTTCTTTAAAACAGGTAGCATGCTCGCACTCGTTGAGACCTACCTTGAATTTATATCCGCGGCACACAAGGCCGGGGTTAAACATCTTATATACGTACATTCCCATGACGTCACTCCTCCGTATCAAAGAGATCGAGGATTATAGCGTGCTTTTTGTCTTCCTTGGGAACATCATTGATGAGAGCGAGATCATCGTCAAACTCATTCGGGAGCAGGACTCTGAAGGTTACGTTTACCTGCGCTGCCGGGAGATACTCCTTGACGGCTCGGGCGTAAGCCTCTACGTCGGAGAGTGCGATGTTACTTCTTGAGAGATCCTTTGTTATAGCGGATATAACGTCGGTGAGAGTCTTCTCGCTTCTTATAATAGCTTGCGCGACCTCGGAATCCTGGTAGCAGAATCTTATAAGCATATTGCCTACGGGATCAGTGAGGTACTTGCGGATAGTATCCATGTGGGAGTTTGTGTTCTTGGAGAAGGCCTCTTTTGCCGCCTTAATTTCAGCGGACAGCTTGTCTATAGCTATCTCTGCGACTGTCATAGTCGTATTCACATCGTTAAGTTTCATATCAATAAAACTCCTCCCTGTGCATCAAGATCGTAAATTTGACCGTCTTTTCAACCGTCGGAGGAAGAAGGCTATCTACCGGGTATATCGTATCGTTATGATTGCTGATCTGCTCGCCGTTAACATAGGCGATAAATCTCTGATGGAATATATACTCCCAAACATCTCTGAGTGTAGGTAATACTTTTTGCTCACCATCACGAGAAACGATAAGAGATCCATTGACTCTTTTGAACTTGATTTTCATGCGATATCCTCCTTCTTCTTGACGGGATGACCGTCAACAATTACTTTTGCAGGTGTGCCGAATCTGCAAAGCATCTTTTGGTTGGTTTGGTTGTTCTTCATTTTTGTTCTCCTTCTAATCGTCTAGATCTTTATAATATTTAGCCAATTCCATAACAACAGAACGATCGTTTTTTTCTCTGTAGGGTTTTGAGTCGTTAAAATACTTTTCAATGATCTCAATCTGTCGTTCCTTATCGATACGCTCGGGGTCGTTCATTGCTCGGCGCATGCACTCCGTCCGCGATACTTCTAGGCTGATAAGGTTCGCTCCAAAGCGACGGCGCATCTGGTCTCTGTCTTCCTTCTTGGGAAGACAAGCAATTATCCAACAATGCTGTGTTTCGATTTTTCCTCGTGTAATCATCGAGTATATGTAGTCTCGAATTTCTATCACGGCAGGCACAAGATTATCTGTTCGATAATCTTTTTCTGTGAAAGCAACTGCACAACGTATAGCATCTAAATCAACAACGAAGTCGCCGAGCTTCATATTGTTTTTGACATAAGTGGTTTTTCCGCTCGCAGGCGGACCACACACAATAGTAACTTTCATATTTACTCCTATGATGAGAATCTTGCCAGTGCCTCTACCGAGACTCTGTAGATTTTATGTTTCTTACCCACGCATACATCAACGGCGGGCAAGGGATTTCGGTACCGTTCGATAAGAGCGGTAACTGTGCGGCGTTCCACGTTGAGCCACGCCGCTACCTGCGCTATGGTGAGCATTCCCGCACCAGGGAACATCTCATTGATCCGCACAAGGTTTGTTCTGTAATCTGTTTTTTCTCTTGCCATAGCTCCTCGCTTTCCAAAAACTTAATTTTAGCCTTTAGGCGATAATATTGACAAATACTGTTAGTGCTGTTATAATAAAACCAATCATTTCAATTTTGAAAGGATAACACTATGCTTTTTAATGAAAAAGAATGCTCTATCATAATTACTGCTCTTGAGACTTACGATGAAGAACCGCGCGGAATGTTAATACCCGATGTTCAACACAGCGTTACGACTTCAGCTCTTAAAAAATTGAATGTGCTATCTCCGCTTACATACTTCACAAAGCAGGAGTTTACAATTATGGCATTAGCCGTTCAGTTTGTAATTGACTGTTCTAAAAACCAAAATATCCGCAATAGTTCATATCTTTTTTCACTTTTTAAAAAGCTTTGTGAACTCGCGTCTTGAGTTAAAAGTCAGCTCGTCATCAGTAAAATTAGCTTTCAAAATACGAAACATCTTCTTTAACACCCTTTTGGGTGTTTTTCTTTTTTGTTCAGTAGTATGTTTTTCTCTTGCCATAGCTCCTCGCTTTTTTCGCAATAATCAAGCACTATTTGTGCTCATCAGGGGCAAAAAAAATTTCCTGTACAGTTTTTCCGTAGTACTCAGCGATTCTGATTTTGACTTCATCACGAGGCACGCGCTCTTCACGTTCATACTTAGAATAGGATGAATGTGTCACTTTTATCGCGTTTGCGACCTCTCCTTTCGTTTTTGAACCGCGTAAATCTCTGAGTTTCTTACCAAAAGACATTCTTCATACCTCCTTTTTCAATGTGCACTATCTGTGCTCGATTATATTATACACTATTTGTACTCGCTTGTCAATACTCGATATATCACAAAATGTGCACAAACTTTAAAAGCACGCTTTGTGCATATCGTCCATTGACAAATGTGCACTCAAAGTGTATAATTAAATAAAAAAATATTTTTACGGAGGTACAAAATGCCATCCTTTAACCAACGTCTGAAGGAGCTGCGATTGAAAGCGGAACTCTCTCAACAGTCTTTAGCAGATGGAATTGGAATATCCAAAAGTAGTATCAATATGTATGAGCGCGGTGAGCGAGAACCTGGTTTGGAAACATTAGAGGCTTTTGCTGATTTCTTTAATGTTGATATGAACTATTTACTTGGTACAACCGATACCATACGTACACCTATATTTGTCACAAATAAAATGAGAGTACCGGTTCTCGGATATGTTGCTGCTGGTATTCCTATTGATGCTATAACCGATATTCTCGATTATGAGGAACTTTCTCCCGAGATGGTCAAGGACGGCTCTGAATACTTTGCGCTTCAGATCAAGGGCGCATCGATGGAACCGAAGATCTCGGAGGGTGACGTTGTTATCGTTCGTAAACAGGCTGACTGCGAGAACGGTCAAATTGCTATCGTATGCGTAAACGGTGATCAAGCGACCTGCAAGAGAGTAATGAAGCAGGCGAACGGAATCTTGTTACAACCTCTCAACCCGGCATACGAGCCGACCTTCTACACAGCCGAGCAGATTCAGAATCTACCTATTACTATACTCGGGCGTGTTGTTGAATTAAGAGCAAAATTTTAAAAGATATATGGAGGCTATATGATTAATTGGTTTAATAGTTTGGATAAAAGAATTCGTTTGGCTATAGTGATCGTTCCATTGGTACTTTCTTTTATTTTTACTCTCGCTGACACTTCCACCTTATCTCTTCTTTCATTTGTTGTTTTTGCGTGGGCTTTATTTTTAGCTGTCGCATCTCACAATGAAAAGGTAAAAAATGAGCAAGAAGCAGAGAAAACTGAAGAAGCAAAGAGAAAAGAAAAGTTCAAGGAAAAATACGGTGAAGTCAATACCGATTTTTCCTCCGATGGAATCACCATTGGAGAAGAGGCTATGTTCTCGACCACACCTGCTCACATATTTAAGCTTATAAAGAACGGAAACGAGGAGATGCAGGATAACATCTCATACTGCAATGAAGGCGACGATGTTTTACTTGAGTATGACTATGAAAAAGATCTTTATTTATGCACAAGCGACGGTGTAGAAATAGGATATCTACCCGATTCTGCTATTGATAAAGTTGCGGGTATCGGTGGCTTTGGTATGAAGATCAATAAGATCAAGCAAAGCGATAGCGGAAAATATTCTATCAGCATCGGAATCCATTTACCCGAGGATGCTTCCGAATCAGAAACAATAAGTTTTCCCATTCATACAAAGGTGCGCGGTGCAACCTTTGAGGGCAGGCAGGACTTTTTAAGAGAGAGCGAGGATGGTGATGAACTTATCATTAAGCATTCACCCACACCTCAGTATCCCGACACTATAGCAGTGATTAACACACGTACAGGAAAACAGCTTGGCAACGTCGGCTCGGATCTCGCAACATCTTTGCTTGATGAGTTCGGTGAGGGCTGTGCCTTCCATGGCATAATACAGGAAATAACCGGCGGAGATTCTGATGGACCGACGCTCGGATGTAACTTTACTATCGAAGGACTGGAAGACCTCGAGTAAGTATAAAAAGAAAATACAAAAAATACAGTCTTACGTTTGGAGGATATGTAATGACAGTAGGCGCAAAAACGAAACAAGAGACTGTCGTTGAAAAAATTAATTATGATGTGGTTGATAAGATGAATATATTAAATTTACTTGGAATAAAGAAAAAAACTGAACGTGAATTTAAAGGTAAAAGCCTTTTATCGTTACTCGACGATTACGTTGTCGTTGACCTCGAAACAACGGGGTTGATGCCATCTTTTGATGGCATAATTGAGATTGGAGCCGTAAGGTATAAAGATGATATAGAAATCGAGCGTTTTCATTCCTTTGTATCGGTGGGATTCCCTCTCGACCCATTTATAATTCAGCACACAGGAATTACCGACGCTATGTTGGAGGGCGCACCAAAAATCAAAGAGGCACTGCCAAAGTTGCTTGAATTTGTTGGAGACTCTGTCATCGTTGCACATAACGCAAATTTTGATATAAACTTTATTTATGACGATGCACTGAATCTTTTTAATGTCAAGTTTACAAACGATTTTATTGATACGATGAGGCTTGCAAGAAAATGCGGTTTACCTGTTGAAAATCACAAGCTTGTCACTCTCGCAGAGTATTTTGAAATTCCGCAAGATGTTGCGCATCGCTCCACCGCTGATTGTGAAACAACGCATGCATTATACGTTAAGCTAAAAGAGTACATATCTAAAAACAACATATCTTTAAAACCTAAATATTACGATAGTTCTATATCGAAAATTACTGCTACAACAACCGAGATAAACACAGATAATCCATTTTACAATAAAGTAATTGCGTTCACAGGAACTCTCGAAAGTATGCAACGCAAAGATGCGGCACAACTCGTTGTGAACCTCGGAGGTGTTTTAGGTGACAACGTAACGAAGAATACAAATTTCCTCGTTTTAGGTAATTTCGACTATTGCTCCACTATAAAAGATGGCAAATCAAGCAAACATAAGAAAGCTGAGCAGCTTATCCTCAAGGGGCAAGATTTACAGATTATTCCCGAGAGCGTATTCCTTACTATGATTTCAGAAGATCAATAATAGCATTTAGTATATTAAAAAAGCCTGTCGGTGTTCCAGCACCGACAGGCCCAAGGGGTAGTATAATTCTTGGCGGAATCAAACTACACTGATATTATACTACCTCCGACGAATATTGTCAAGGAGGTTTTATGGCAAAATTAAAACAACGCGCCGATGGGCGTTATTTAAAAACAATTACAGATCCTCGCACTGGAAAACGCATCTACTTCTACGGCTCATCCGAACGAGAGATCAACAAGAAGATCCTCGAGTATAACAAAAAGGTAGAAAGCGGTAGGAAGTTTGCCGAGATCGCTGATGAGTGGTGGACTGAGGCATACGACAACCTTGCCGCTCAATCTATAAAGGTGTACAAGCCGGCACTCCGCCGCGCTCTGGATAGATTCGGCAATGAGTACGTAAAAGATATCTTACCGCAAGATATTGCTTCGTTCTACAAGGCGTTAGCAAAAGAAGGATATGCGCAAAAAACTGTAGCAAATCAACGCATAGTATTAAATCAAGTCTTTACCACTGCCATTATATCGGGAGATATTCTGTACAACCCTTGCGCATCTGTCCCTCTCCCTAAAGGTCTAAAAAAGACGGAGCGTAAAGCAGCGACCGCAGAGGAAGAGTTAAAGATACTTGATGCTGATAATGAATGGCTTTTCCCGAGTTTTGCACTTCTATCGGGTATGCGTAAGGGTGAGATCCTCGCACTTCAATGGAAGGATATTGATTTTGAGAATAACAAGATTTCTGTTACAAAGAGTGTGGAGCATATCAATGACCGACCTTATATAAAGGCTCCTAAGACGGCAGCGGGTGTGCGTGATATCCCTCTCATTGATGCTCTTAGAGAAAAGATACTTCCATACAAAGGGGATCCCGAGCACTACGTAATATCCGACACGGGAGAAAAGCCGTTGACAGCCCGACGCTTCACTACGCTATATGATCGATACCGTCGCGAGGTTGGAGTGCAGTGTACCTCTCATCAGCTACGCCATTCCTTTGCAACTGTAGCGATAGAGGAGGAGGTTCAGCCCCGAGATCTGCAAGGAATACTCGGTCATGCAACCGCTACTATTACACTCGAAAAATATGCTCATTACAGAGAAAAATCCATCGCGAATGTAGCACAAAAACTCAATTCAAAGTACGGATGATGTCATAAAGATGTCAGACATCCGAAAAATGTAGACGGAGCAAGGAAAAAAACAGAGTTCAAATCTCTCCTGCTCCGCCAAGTGAAAAACCCTTATAAATGCTGATTTTCTCAGTGTTTGTAAGGGTTTTTTGCATTTTACGGTTTAGCGTGAATTTGCATATTTTAGCGTAAAATAGCAATATGAATGATGTCAAAATGATGTCAAAAAAACAGAGTGAAAAGGAGCTAGCTCAAATGCAGTAAAATGTGTTTGAGCTAGTTCTTTTTTGTGTTTTAGCGAGTTTCTTGTTAACTTGAATTGTTCTGTATTCTTTTTTACGATTTCTGTATTACTCATTTTTTCTTCTCTTATACTGCTATGTATTCTTCGTTATATTCGCGGAAGTCAGCCTTGAGCATATCTACAAGGAGTTTGCCCGCGAGCTTTCCATTCCTTATGATATTTCCGTTGCGACGGAGCTCTTCAAACTCTGCAAGACGTTTCTCACGGCTGATCTCAGCGGCTTGACGTTCTGCAGCTCCAACTCGGCGGGAGATCTCTTTGCGCCATCTTGCCAAAAACGCCTTAGCATCTGCGCGGTCTTCACCCTCGCTATCTCCTATAACACATCTATTTACCAAAATCAACGGTTTTTCAAAAGTGACAAGTAAAATATTTTTATTCTTTACAAAAGGAAAAGTCATCGCAGATTTTTCATCTTTGATGACTTTTCTTTGTCCTATTCGGTTTTTGGTTATTTCTCCGCTAAGCAGATCACCCATCCCGGTATCTCTTTTTGCTTCTCATAAGTAGCGTCAATAAACGTCCTTGATTACCTTCACCGCTACGCCCTGAACATCGAGGTGGAAGGGGTGGATATCGCTGTACTTGGAGTTCTCGGCGCGGAGAACGGGCTTGCCGTCGCGCTCGACGAAATATCTCTTAAGCGTGGTGTCGGTGCCGTCAACGAGAGCAACGACCACTCTGCCGGTCTCGGAGAGAGTCGTCTTTCTGATAAGAACGAGGTCGCCGTCGTCAATGCCCGCGCCGGTCATAGAGTCGCCCTCTGCGCGAAGCAGATAGCAGTCGCCGAACAGCCATTCCTCCGGCAGAGCAACGTAGCCCTCGACAAGCTCGGTGTGCTCCTCGGGAGAGCCGCAGGGAATACCGCCGAGAATAGGCACGCGGCGATATGCGGGACGCATCTTCTCCTGACCCTCGATTGCGAGAGTGTCCTTGCCGCTGTAAACGATAACGCCGCGGTCGCGAAGCGTCATAAGATAACGGTAGCCGACCGAGTTGGACATGCCCATGTGCTCAAGGATCTGACCGAATTTCGGAGAGTCGCCGTATCTTTCTATATAGTCTTTTATGTATCTCGCCATTTCCGCGAGCTTTTCTTCGTTCATCTTCTTCATTTTCGCCTCCGTTTTGGATAAAAGAAGTTTTGGTTCTTTAATTATATACCCTTTCTCCGTATTTGTCAAGAGGAAATTTAAAAAAATGAAAATTGAAAATTGAAAGTTGAAAATTGGTAGGGGAGGGGCTACCTCACCCACCGCAAGCGGTCCCCCCTCTCCAAAGGAGAGTGTAATACCCTCGGTTTCGCTTCGCTACCCCTACCGTCCCTTAATTTTGCATTTCGTATCCCGAAAAACCGGTAAAAAACAAAGATTTGCACGTCATTGTCCTGGGGAAAAATATAACTTTTTAAAAAAAGCGCAAAGAAAACCGCCGCAGGCTAGTGCTGCGGCGGCGCTTGGTTTCGGAGCCGTTCCTTGAAAACGGCGCCGGAAGCTTTTTTGTTTCAGTCGCTTATTCCTTGCTCTGCGAGGCTGCTTTTCCGCCTACGAAGCCGGAGATAAGGCTGGTTACGTCGATGCCGGTGGACTCCTTCACTCCGGACATGATCTGATCCGCGCTGGTCATAACGTCCTTGACGAGCTTCGTGGAGTTGCCGTCGCCGTACATAACGATCTTTTCGGTCTGCGCAAGGGGAGCCGCCGCATTCTTGACGACCTCGGGGAGCGCCGCGAGATACATCTCGAGCACGGACGCCTCGCCCATCTTCTTCTGAGCCTCCGCCTTCTTCTCGATTGCCTCCGCCTCGGCGATACCCTTGGCTCTGATACCCTCAGCCTCCTGCTCCATGGCGTAGCGGAGAGCCTCCGCCTCAGCCTTTTTAGCCTCAGCCGCCTTTAAAGCCTCGTACGCGCGCGCCTCAGCCTCGCGCTGACGCTTGATAAGGTCTGCCTCTGCCTCTTTTTCGGTCTTGTACTTGACGGCGTCTGCCTGCTTTCTGATCTCCGCGTCCAGCTTTCTCTCTCTGATCGCGATCTCCTTCTCGGCAAGCTCTGCTTCCTTCTCGCGTCTTGCGATGTCGGCGTTCGTCTTGGCAACCTCGATCACCTTACGCTGATTTTCCTGCTGTATGGAGTACGCCGCGTCTGCCTCCGCAGCCTTTGTGTCCGCGCGGACCTTCATGTCTGCCTGCTGGACCGCGAGAGCCGCGTTCTGCTCGGCGATCTTCTTCTCAGCCTCTACCTTAACGGCGTTGGCTTCCTCCTGCGCCTTCGAGGTGGCGATAGCGATATCTCTCTGCGCGTTAGCCTTTGCGATCTGCGCGTTCTTTCTGATCTGCTCGACGTTGTCGATACCCATGTTCTCGATGG
>CAYWPS010000009.1:0-38606 GCA_964460165.1 uncultured Ruminococcus sp.
AACCACTCCTCCGCGCATCTTCTCCAGGCAGCTCTGCGTACCGTCCTCGGTACTCACGTAGAGCAGGCGGGCTCGTACGTTGACGAGCACAGAGTCCGCTTCGACTTCACTCACCTTGCGGCTCTTACCCGCGAGGAGACCGAGGCGGTCGAGGCTCTCGTCAATACGGCTATCCTTAAGGCAGAGCTCTGCTCTACCACGGTAACCGACGTAGACTCCGCGCGCAAGATGGGCGCTATGGCTCTCTTCGGAGAGAAGTACGGCTCGTCCGTAAGAGTTGTTAAGATAGGCTCTACCTCGACCGAGCTTTGCGGCGGAACGCACGTATCCAACACCGGCGAGATAGGTCTTTTCAAGATCATCTCCGAAACCTCCGTCGCGGCAGGCGTGAGAAGAATCGAGGGAACCACCGGTCTTGGAGTTCTCACACTTCTCGCGGAAAAGGAAAATCTGATCCTCGACTGCGCAAAGGAGCTCAAGGCACAGAATCCCGCCACGATCGTACAGAAGGCTCAGTCGCTTCAGAACGAGATAAAGAGCACCCACAAGGAGCTCGAGAGCGCAAATGCCCGCCTCGCAGAGATAAAGACCGAAAGCCTGCTCTCAGGCATCAAGACCGTCGGTAAGTTCAAGCTCCTCGTCGCTAAGGTAGAGATGAAGCCCGACGCCGTGAGAGGTCTTTGCGACACCGTCAAGTCGAAGTATTCCGACGCGGTTGCGGTATTCGCGGCTATAAACGACGGCAAGCTCGGCTTCGTGGCATCCGCAGGCGCTGACGCCGTCAAGGCAGGCGCTCACGCGGGCAATATCCTTAAGGAAATTTCCGCCATCACCGGCGGCAAGGGCGGCGGACGTCCCGACAGCGCGATGAGCGGCGGACGCGATCTTGACAAGGTCGACGAGGCTCTCGGCAGAGTCGAGGAAATACTTTCCGCAATATAAAAAACAAAACAAGAAAGACATAAAACAGGCTGATCCGAAAGCTTTTCACAAGGCGATCGGGTCAGTCTTTTATTTTACAGATTAAATACACTTTAAATTGTACATCTTATATATTAACTATCATGAAATATCTTCGTTTTTTGTTGTTTTTTATATACGCATGCTGTATAATATGTCATATATAATGCGGTACGGTAAAAACGTGTCGTATTACGTCCGATAAATAAAAAACAGAGGTTTTTATGCATCAAAGCATCATATTTGTTTGTGCCGCGCTGTTTGTTTTAGCGGCAACGCTTTTTATTAAAAAGACAAACAACAAAACCGCAGAGATTTTCATAAAATCGCTGACGGTCCTTTTTTGCACGGTTGGTTTTTTCCGCCTAATGCTGTCCGACTCCTTCACCTTCGTTATAAACGGGGGATACTATGATGACACATATTATGACGCGACAGATCCTTTACAAACAATTCTGCGTTGGGGATATTACTTGAATTACGCCGTTCTGCCGATGGCTGTATTCTTCAGCAGCAGACTTTTCAGAAATATAGCCTGCTATGTTTGCCTTCCCTTCTCTTTTCTCTGTGCTGTATTTTACAACGATTTTATGCGTTACTTTCTCGCCGAAGAAGGAAGAGGCTTACATATGGCGAGCTGGTTCAGATATGCTTATTTTGCATTTGAACTGATTCTTGCTATCTCTGTACCGATAATAATCGCGATTAAAGAAAAACATTTATTCAAATTCAAAGACCCTCGCGAGTGGGTAAAATTCTTAATTGCAACTCCCTTTATCTTCATTTTGATGATTCCGGTTTATGCTCCGCAATCCCTCTTCGGTTATTCCAAGCTTGCAGCTAAGCAAGGCTCGGTATATCATTACGGCTGGCTCGCAATAGTGCTTATCGTCACAATGGCGCTGTACTACATCTTCCGTTTCCGTAGATATAACGAAAGATATATGCTTGTCGTATTTTTGACCATTGTTCTTTTCTTCCATTACGATTCTCTTTATCTGATGGGATTCAGTATTCCGAGATTACCTATACAGCTCTGCAACCTTGCGGCATACTTCTATATGATTGCTATAATTGGAAAACTGCAAAGAATGTTCCAATTCTGCTTTATTGCCAATGTGACCGGAGCTATTATCGCTATGATTCTACCCGATTTTTTACCGGGAGCGTTTGGTTTCTGGAATATGCACTTTGTGCTTGAGCACTCGCTCGTTCTTATCATTCCCGTGCTTGCAATGGGACTGAGAATATTCCCACGGGTAGAAATAAAGTCCATGAAATACACATGGATAGGATTTTCGCTGTATTTCGTATTCTGTCTTGTGGCGGGTATGATTCTGAACGGATACTCAAAAGAAACGGGATTTGAGGTTAATTACTTCTTCCTCTTCGACCTCGACAAAGCCTTCGGTCTGTTCCCCTTCTTAAAATTCACGGAAAGCGTCTGTATCCGTTTTGGCAGATTCTATTTTTACCCCGTGTTTGTATCAATCATTTATACCGCATTTATGGCTATGTGCTTCGCATTTTATGCGGCAGTACGCTTCTTATACAAAATTGAGGATGACCATTTACAGCTGAGACTGTCGGCTATTGACCTATATGAAAAGCTGACTAAAAAAACATCTAAAGCACCGAAAGAATTTATTGACTGACAGCTCTCGTCTGATAGGAGAAAAACATGGTAGAAATAAAAAACCTTACAAAAGCATACGGCAATTCCGAAATTCCCGCCGTAAATGATGTTTCAATATCGTTGAGATCAGGGGAAATATACGGATTCCTCGGCTCTAACGGCGCAGGAAAAAGCACCACTATAAAGTGCCTTGTCGGAATCCACCCATTCCAGCAAGGAGATATTCTTATAAATGGTGTATCCATAAAAACGAACCCTTTGGAAGCAAAAAAGCAGATTGGCTACGTTTCTGACAATCACGCTGTGTTTGAACGTCTTACAGGCCGCGAGTATGTCAATCACATCGCGAATCTTTACAAAATATCACCTGAGGAAATGCAAGAAAGATGCGATAATCTTCTCAAGATATTCAAGCTTGAGGACGCATTTGACCGTCCCATAAAAAGCTATTCTCACGGAATGAAGCAAAAAATTACAGTTATCGCCGCACTTGTGCATAACCCGAAGCTTTGGGTACTCGATGAACCCTTGACAGGTCTTGATCCCCAGAGTGCGTACCAGCTCAAAAAGGTTATGAAGCAGCACGCTGCAGCAGGAAACACCGTTTTCTTCAGCTCACACATTCTTGACGTTGTGGAAAACCTCTGTGACAGATGCTGTATTATTGAAAAAGGCGATCTCAAGGGCGTGTACGACCTTAAAGAGCTTAAAGAAGAAGGAAAATCGCTCGAAAAGATCTTTATGCAGATGACTGGTGAAATTGAAAACGAGGACGATTTATATGGATGCAATTCTTAATCTCCTCCGTCTTCAGATAGATAACAAGACGGATATTTTAAAGACGGCAACTCCGAAAAAGATGGCGCTGTCCGTATTTAAAATTGTACTTGCTATGATAATCGGTATCGTCGGTATATCCGTTCTGCTCCTGCGTATTTTCCTGCTCGGAATCCACATCAATGCAGAATTACTTTCTATTGTTCTCTTGGTTATTCAGGGTGCGTCAATCTGCTTTGCAGTCGGACATATTATCACCACTCTCTATATGTGCCGCGATAACGAGATGCTGATTTGCCTGCCTGTAACACCTAATCAGCTCTTCATCTCAAAAATTATGCTCTTATACTGCAAGGAGCTGGGAGTCAATGCGATAATTTCGTTACCTATATTGATTTCTCTTGGCTTTTTGAACCGTTTTGGCGCATCGTTTTATTTATCCATGCCGTTGCTGTTGTTGATAATGCCCTGCTTCTCTATTGCGGTTGCGTCACTTATCAGTCTGCCTGTAATGGCTGTTATCCGTTTTCTGAGGTCGCGCCCATTCATTTCAATCATATCCATTCTCGTGCTTGTCAGCGTGTGTCTGTTCGGATACCTTTCCTTAATCGGAAGCATTACCGAGAGCTTTGACATTGCAAGCAAGCAGATAGAGACGGTCAGGGAAATCAATGCAGCGGTTGTTTCCTTTGGAAGCAAG
Source organism: uncultured Ruminococcus sp. (assembly GCA_964460165.1). Taxonomy (GTDB): domain Bacteria; phylum Bacillota; class Clostridia; order Oscillospirales; family CAG-272; genus UBA1740. The sequence continues at coordinate 4,074 of CAYWPS010000009.1, forward strand.
ATTCCTATTTACTTCCAATGCGCTTCTGCTATGCTGAACTTCGGTAAGTGGTATTTCTTTGCCATTTATCTTGTTATTTCAGTTGCGGTGTTCGTAATAGCAATTTTCTTTATCCGTCCGTTCTTCTTTAGAATGGCTATGGCGAGTCTTGAAAATACCGCTAAAACAAATCAGCGTCAGGGACATTTTAAAAAGTGCAGTCCTTTCCTTAGTCTTATAGACAGAGAGACTCGCTGCATTTTCCGTTCTCCGACAGATATATTTGAGTATTTCCTCTTCACACTTCTGATGCCCTTCATCGTATATTCTTACGATAAGCTCCTGATGTCAATTACTGTAAATCAGGCGGGCACTAATATGATTGCGGGCTCTCACGTCATGATAGTGGCGATTTTATCCATGCTATCCAACATCGTATCCGCCTCGGCTATCTCAAGAGAGGGAAGCAATTTCTATATTTCCAAAACTATTCCTGTCAATTTTTACGAACAAATCTTTGCAAAGCTCACCTTTAACGCAATCTTTACCGTAGGCGCTCTTTTGCTCACGATGATTGTGTCGTTCTTTATCTATCCCGCGTGGCAGGTTATTCTCGGAACAATTTCCGTAATATTTGCCACAATAGGACATATTGCCTGGAGCATTGATATGGACATCAAGAACCCAACCATTAATCTTCAAGGTAATGAAGCATCCTCAAACACAAGTAAAAGTACTCCGAAAAGTCTTTTGATAGGACTTGTTATAGGCTTCTTAATGGGACTTCTCGTTATTATGTATTCCGGCGGTGGACATCCGCTGACCGCATATCTTATGTTGATTGCCGCATCGATTATCTTTGCGGTATACCGTTTATGGATGCTGGTTCTTCGTATAAATCTTTGCTACGAAAAAATAGAAATGTGAGTTTATAATGAAAAAAACTGTTATTCTCATTCTCTTGCTTTTGCCGATTTTTCTCGTAATAACGATAGCTTTTGCCGGTCAGATTCTTTCAACGTATCATCACATACCGGTGGAAAAGGTTAATTTCGTGGATAACGTCGGCGATGCCTTAGATGATGATTATTTATTTATAATAAATGTCGGTGAAACCAAGCCTACATCTATCCGTATCTTTCCCGAGATGGCTTCTAACAAAAAGGTGTCGTTTGTTTCCCAGAATGAGTCTGTTTGCGCGGTAGATTCCGACGGAAAGCTCACCGGTATAGCTACAGGCAGCACGTCTGTTATGGTTACAACATCGGATAGAGGAAAAACCGATATTTTGAACATCCTGGTTATTGCAGAGGACGTTACAGGCATAACTCTTCCCGAAACAGATATGACTATGATTCAGGGTGAACAAAAGCAGCTCCAGCCGATAGTTGAGCCTTATACAGCTCTCAATAAGACCGTTATCTTTGAAAGCAGTGATCCTTCTGTTGCATTTGTAAAGGCTAACGGATACATCACGGCTCTCTCCCCCGGTGAGACAATAATAACCGTTACAACACAGGACGGCGGATTCACAGCCACCTGCAAAATTACGGTTATCGACGGTGATCTTCCCCTCTCGTTTGATATGACCGATGCTCCAAATATTTCTCTCGCGCCAAGCGGAACGGGTTATATCATAACCGCAGGTCAGATTGACCTCTCACCATATCTCAAATATGACGAAAATATAGATCCCGCGACTATTTGTTGGAAAATCACCTCAGGTAATAATTCCGCAACACTCACGGAAACAACTCTTACCTTTACATCTGCAAAAACAAGCATTGTTTCTATTTACGTTTGGGTTGGTGAAATAGATAATCCGACTTATGAAACTAAGATTACTCTTTTCTACGAGCCCTGACCACATAAGATTATAACGTGCCCTTCTTTTTAAGCGCGTCATATAATAAAATTCTAAAGGAGATCAAATTATGAAAATCGCAAAGAAATTATCCGCACTTCTCCTCACGGTCATCATGCTGTTTTCTATGATTGCATGTGACGGAATTTTCCCGAATAAAGACGATTCCGGCACAACAGCACAGCTTGTCCTCGAGGCAGACAAAACCACCGTTAACCCGGGTAAAACGGTTACCTTCTCTTCCGTTTTAAAAGACGGCGAAGAGGTTTCCACACCCGCTGACACAACCTACACTATTACCGAAGGTGCAGATTATGCTACCATTTCAGGTAATACTCTGACTGTTAATGAGAATGTTCCCAATAACGCAGAAATTAAGGTTGTTGCAAAATCCGGTGAGGTAACATCAAATACAGTTGTAGTAACTGTAGTAAAGCCCCTGAGCGCTCTTAATATCTCTGCCGATAAATCCGGTGAGGTAGATCGCGGCTCATTCATCAACCTCAGTGTAACAAAAACACCCGACGACAGCGAAGGCACTGTAAGCTGGGTAGTTGTTGAGGGTAACGAAAAGGCTACAGTAGTCGAAAACAAGCTCTTCATCAACGGAGATGCTACCGGCGGTACAGTAGTTAAAGTAAAGGCTGTTTGCGGCAGTGTTGAAAGTAATGTTTTAACATTTACAGTAAAACTTAATCAGCAGGAACTCAATGATTCCCGCTACATTATTCTCTTTGATAACGATAATGTAGTTCTTGATAAGAACGGTCTTACCTCTCCTACTCTTAACGTAAGCGTTTACAACGGAAACTATGAGGAAGTAACCGATCAGATCATCGATTACGTAGTTCTTGAAGGTGATGAATTCCTTTCCATTAGCCAGAACGGTAATGCGTGCGCTCTTACTGCTATCGGTCACGGTACAGCAACCGTCAGAGCAACCATTCGCGGCACAGCAATCTCCGAGACCGCTACGGTAAAGGTTATTGTTCCTCCTACGGCAATAAATCTTCCTGAAGTACTTCGCGAGCGTCCTAACCACAATTATTCTTTCTCTGCTAAGAATCCTTCTACTAAAGAGGCTTATACCCTGCCCTTCGCAGCAACAGTTGTCGGAGATAATGTTTGCACAGATACCACTGTATCATTCACCCATCAAGACGGAACAGTAGGCGACTCTGTTGCTACCTACGCAAATGGCAGCATCACATTCTTGAAGGAAGGTCTTGTAACAGTTACCGTCACATCAAATTCCGGAAGCCGATATGAAACTTCTGTTTCCTATACATTTAATATAAACAACGGCTACAACGTATCCACATTTGAGGAGCTTGTTGCTATTGCAAACGATCCTGCATACACCGGCTCTCTTCCTATTAACATTGTTGTTACCGAAAAGCCTGTTGGTGAAGATAAGACTTACGGCTATGATTTAGTTCCCGCTACTGCTCTTCTTGCAAAGGCTGATCAGTCCTTCGCTGACGTTATTGATGCCAAGAATACTGTTCGCTTCATTAATAAGGGTGTAATCATCAACGGTAACTTCCACAAGATCGATGCATCTGAGCTTCGCGTTCCCACATCAGAAGAGATCGTAGTAAACGGCGGAAGTTGGAGCGAGCATAATGCGCTTGTAGAAATCTTCCCTGCAGTCAGAGAGAACGCTTCTTCTACCGCTTACAAAGTAGAACTTTACGATTTGACTGTTATCGGAAACTGTCCTATCGACTTCGAAACCACCTCTCACAAGCCCGGTGGCGTTTATAACCGCGGTATTATGATTGGTAACTTAAACGACGAGGCATATCCCGCCAACTATTATCTGACCACTAAAAACGTTCAGGCAGAGGCATTCCGTGCAGGTATGCGTCTTCTTCACATTGTTGACGGCCGTATGGATAATACCAAGGTTGATAACTGCTTCGGCAACGGCTTAGAGATTGGCGGAAGCATACTCACACTCAACAATACTACTTACGGTGCTTGCGGTGCAACGGGTATTGAAATCGTTCCCGAGCACAGTAACATGGCAGGTCTTAACCGCAACATGAACCAACAGGTAACTTATGCGGGAAATGTAGAACTTACCTTCTTCAATAATTTCTATACTCCCACAAAATATATGCAGAATTACAAAGCAGTAGGCGATTATACAGTTCCTATCATTCTTAATGCTGCAATTACCGATCCTACAAATGCTCTTACAAATGAGCAGGTGGCACACTTCATGAACGCAGAGGGATTTGTAGGTTATGTAACCTTCAAGTTCCATGACATCGGCTCGGGTACAGCCAACACAAGTGAAATTATTTATCCCGGCTTCCAGGCAGGCGGTATCATCAATGCTCGCGATCTTCCTACGGACGGCACTGTTGACACCATACATGAATATATTGAACTTGATGTTGTAGTTACAGGACTTGGAAACGCGGGAAAGGCTTATTTCTACAACCACAATTATATTCCCCAAAACTAATTAATAAAGTAAACAAGAACTAACGAAGGGGCTGTCTCAAATGCAAAAAATTGAGACAGCCCCAAAAAGTTTGATAGGGGGTAGGCAGATCTGAGGAAAAGCTTCGTTCTTCAAGGCGAGAGGCGTATTGGCATACGCCGAGTCTTGAATTTCGCATAAAAAAAGCAGCCTTCGCGGGCTGCTTTTTTAAAATATTCCAAGCGAGGCTGCAATAGCCGAAGAAATGCCAAATACTATTCCCATTATTCCGAGAACAAGTCCTATGATCGCATATCTCTCAAAGAAGCCGAGGTTCTTTCGTGATATGAGAGAGCTGACAATAGATACCGCCGCGAAAACCAAACTTACATAATAGAATGTGCAGATTGCGAGAGAAAGCACGCCCGCGACAAAGGAAATAACCGACCAGACAAGACTGCGCGATTTAATCGCCAAGGGTAACTCATAATATTCGTCAGAGCTATCGTCACTCTCTGCCTCGGACTCGAGCTCTTCTTCCTCTTTATCTGTGCCGTCGGAAAGCAGACGCTCCTCGTAATCGTTATTAAAGCCGTTTCCCATACTTCCTCCTTTTCGTTTTATTTTATTCTAGCATACATTTTTTAAAAAATCAACCGAATATACGATAAAATATGACAAATAATAAATAAAAAGGAGATGTGATATGGATATTTACTCTTTAGAAGGAAAGAAAGCGATCATCAAAAAATTCTCACCGAAGACGCGGGTTGTCAAAAACTCCTGCTTAGCCTTTATCTTCGGCGGAGCTATATGTCTTGGCGCAGAGCTTTTAAGAATGTGGTACACGTCTCTCGGGGCTAGCGAAAAGGACGCGCTGACTCTCGTCGGAGTGACTCTCATAATCTTAGCGTCCGTCCTGACCGCGCTTGGCATTTTCGACAAGATAGCGCGTTTCGCGGGAGCCGGCACGCTCGTACCCATAACCGGATTTTCAAACTCGGTGACCTCTCAGGCTCTTGATTCAAAAAGCGAGGGGCTGGTGCTCGGAGTGGGAGCTAAAATATTTACGGTAGCGGGCCCCGTTATACTTTTTGGAATAACCTCGGGCGTTATCTACGGAATCGTCTACTTTATATATTTATATATAATAAGGTAGAAAAACGGTGTTTTTTGTATATATTTATTTTCATTTTTAGTAAATAAAAATTGATGTTTTTTGCAAACAAGGATTGTCGGTAAAAAAATAATAATACGAAACAAAGGTTTACATTCACACTATGAAAAGAATTAAAAAATTAGTCACGCCCCCTCGTTTTATCTCCTACTCCGCGGTGGGCGGATACGAAGAAAAGAGGGGTCCGCTGGGCGAGGCGTTCGACCTGTGCGACGAGAGCGACTCCTTCGGGCAGAGGACGTGGGAGATGTCCGAGGGGGAGATGGGCAGATGCGCCCTCAATCTCGCGCTGTCAAAGGGCAATCTCTCGCACGAGGCGTTGGAGCTTTTGGTGGCGGGAGATCTGCAAAACCAATGCGTCGCAAGCTCGGTCGGTCTCGACTCCTTCGGCGTCCCATTCCTCGGAATATACGGCGCGTGCTCGACCTGCACCGAGGCTCTGCTCATTCTTTCCTCAATGATAGAAAACGGGGCGGTAAGCACCGGAGCGTGCGTGACGACCTCTCACAACTCGGCTGCCGAAAGGCAGTTCAGAACTCCCCTTGAATACGGCGGTCAGCGATCTCCGTCTGCGCAGTGGACATCGACCGCGGCGGGATCCTTCGTTCTCTCGTCCGACGAGGAGCTGATAAAAACGTCGAGGCTGTCCGCGGTAGAGCTGTCGGACTTTATGATAGGAAGGATAGTGGACGGCGCGACTGCCGACGCCTCAAACATGGGAGCGGCAATGTCATTCGCGGCGGCTGAGAGTATAATCGAATATTTCAGAAGCGGCGAGATGAAGCCGCGCGACTTCGACTTCATAGTGACCGGAGATCTCGGCAGGGTCGGCTCGGATATCCTCCGCGCCATACTCGACGAGCGCTTGCCCTCGGCATCAGCGCGTCACCTGGACTGCGGTAATCTTCTCTACGACGCAAAAAAGCAGGACGTCCACGCCGGAGCCTCAGGCTGCGGTACGTCAGCGTCGGTTCTCGCGAGCTATTTTCTCCCGAGGCTTGAGGAGGGAGAGATAAAGGATATTCTGTTTTTATCCACCGGAGCTCTTATGTCCCCGTCGTCCGTTCTCCAGGGGAATACGATAAAAGGGATAGCTCCCGTCATCCATCTTCACTCAAACGCCATATAAGGCAAAGGGGTGAATACTACTCAAAAAATGAGAAAGGAAAAGATATGTCGCCTTACCTGACCTTAGCTCTCGTCTTTTTATCCGGCGGTCTGCTCTCGGCGATCGCTCAGCTTCTTATAGACCTCACCATGCTTACACCCGCGCGCATACTCGTCTCGTACGTTTGCTTCGGCGTTCTTTTATACGCGGTCGGAGCTTACGATCCGTTATTTGAAATTTTCGGCGCGGGAGTGTCAACTCCGCTTATCGGCTTCGGCGCGTCGATCGGCAAAGGAGTAAGAGAGGCGGTCGAAACGGACGGTCTGCTCGGCGTATTCTCGGGCGGTCTTTCCGCAACCGCGACCGGCATCACCGCAGCACTCGTCGCGGGACTTGTTTTAGCTCTGTTTACAAGAGGACGCTCAAAGAGGCTTTGACCCGCCGATTTTTCATCTTTTTTTCACGCGCGTATTGCATTTTAAATATTTATATGTTATAATGGAAGTACGAAATTATATTTATGCGCGAGGCGCGTAATTAACGCGCGGAAGCAAGTGAAAGGATGACGAAAAATGGATGAGCTTTCAAGTATCTCCGGTATACTCCTCTCTCTGATAGAACAGAAGATGAGCACATCGCCCTCCATATTTAACCTTTGGTTCAATGAGTTCAGGCTGGCTTCTCTTACCGACGACAAGGCGGTCTTCACCACCCCGTCGGCAATAAAGAAGAATATATTATCCACAAAATATCAGAAGCTTATTTCCGACAGTCTTGAGGAGGCTATCGGCTTCCCTCTCGAGATAAGCATCGTTACCGAGGAGGAATTCAAGAATCCCGCGGGCGACGGCGATAAAAAGACCGCGCCGGCTCTCGCCCCCTACTTCGAGAGAAGCGAAGGCGCGAGGGACGAGGACGACGAGGAGGAAAAGATAATCACGGAGAGCATCAGCTCCCCCTCAAGCAAGCGTACTCTGCTCGACGACTACACCTTCGACAACTTCGTCGAGGGCTCGTCCAATAAATTCGCGAAGGCGGCGTGCTACGCGGTAGCGCAGGAGCCCAACACCTACAATCCCCTCTTCATCTACGGAAACTCGGGACTTGGCAAAACGCATCTTCTCTACGCGGTAATAAACCACATGAAGAAGACGCACCCCGGTATCAATATAGTATACAAGAAGTGCGAATCCTTCCTTGAAGAGCTTATCCGCTCGATAAGGAACGGCTCCACCACCTCTTTCAAGGAAAAGTACCGCTCCTGCGACGTGCTCCTGATAGACGACATACAGTTTCTCGCGGGTAAGGAGCAGACTCAGGAGGAGTTCTTCCACACCTTCTCCGCTCTTTACGAATCGGATAAACAGATAATACTAACGTCCGACCGTCCGCCCAAGGAGATAAAGCCGCTTGAGGACAGACTGCGCACGAGATTTGAGGGAGGTCTGCTCGCGGACGTTCAGCCTCCGAGCTTTGAGCTCAGAATAGCTATCATAAAGCAAAAGGCAGACGCTATGGGTCTCTCGGTATCCAACGATCTCGTTGAGTACATGGCGGAAAGACTCCAGAACAATATAAGACAGATAGAGGGCGTGCTCAAGAGGATATACGCCGTCTACTCTCTCACCTCGGCTGAGGTCACTAAGGAGAAGATCGACGAGGTCATCTCGATAATCGACCCCGGCAACATCCCCACCGACGCCCTGATAGAGAAGATACTCTCATCGGTCAGCAAGGCTTACGGAGTACCTCAGGATCAGATGAAGTCGAAAAAGAGGACCGACACGGTAGCTAACGCGCGCCACGTGGCGATCTACCTTATCAAGCAGCTCACTGAGCTCACCCTCAAGGAGATCGGCGCGATATTCGGCAGGGATCACACCACCGTCATATCCTCCATCGACAAGGTGGAAAAGAGCATAAAGACCATAAACAACTACGAGACGGAGATAAACCGGCTTATAAAAGAGATTAAGGGACAATAAATTTTCCACATCTCTGTGTTGAAATGTTGAAAATTTGATGTTGGTCTGCGGTTCGTCAGATGTTGAAAGATCGGTTAAAAACAATCAACAGAATATCCAACATCAAGCTTTTTTCGGAATGTGGATAAAAAAACGCTTGAAAAAGCAGACGCAGACCGGCTTTTTCAGTTTTTCCACATTATCAACACCCCTTATTACCACAACAATTACAACCATAATATATCCTTCTTTCCTTATCTCACCTTCGTGAGAAATATCCGGCAGGCACGCGCCAGCGGGCTTTCCGTGAAAACGGAGTCTGCCGATATATCGGAGGGAGAGCTATATTGCATTTTTATCATAACAGGAGATCAACATGAAATTTACCGTACATAAGTCAGACTTTATGCGCGTGCTCGTACCCGCGATGGGCACGGTATCCAATAAAAATACCATCACCGCTATCGAGGGCGTGCTGATAGAGACGCTCGATAACGGAAGAATACAGATATCTACCTACGATATGAATAAGGGCTTCAGAGCTACCATCGAGCCCACCGAGATCGAAAGAACGGGCAGATTTATAATCAACGCTCAGCGTCTTTATCAGACCGTAAGAGTTCTCCCCGACGACGAGATCACCTTTGACGTCAACGATAAGCTCAACTGCGAGATATCCTCGGGAAAGGCGTCCTTCTCGATGTTCGCGCTCAAGGGCGAGGACTTCCCTAACCTTCCCGATCTCGTCACCGATAACGGCTTCACCGTTTCCGCCGAGATACTCCGCAAGATGATAGGAAAGGTCGTACATTCCATCGCGGATCAGGACAAGAGACCTATGCTTTGCGGCGCGTTCTTCAAGATCACCGAAGGCGGCATGGAGGTGGTATCCTGCGACAGCTACCGCCTTTCCAAGTGCAATATCAAGTGCGATATCGGCTCGGTAGCCGGCAATAACGGCATCAATTACTCCTTCATCATTCCCGGCCACGCGCTCGGAGAGCTCTCGAAGGTGCTCGCTGACGGCGACGACGAGAGCGTAAGGTTCTATCTTTCCAGAAAGCACGCTATCGTGAACAAGGGCGACGTTATCTTCTTCACCAGAACGATAGACAGCGAATACATAGATTACAACAGAATGATACCCCGCGATAACGGTATCGTCGTAACCATAGACAGAGAAAGACTGCTCTCCGGTCTTGAAAGAGCGAACATCATCGCCGAGGAAAAGATACAGGGCAGCGGAAAGAGCTACGTTAAGCTCTCGGTCAAGGAGCAGGAGCTTGCGCTCACCTCAACGTCCGTATACGGCTGCGTAAACGACGAGATGGACTGCGTGCACGAGGGCGAGGATATAGAGATCGGCTTCAACTGCCGCTTCCTTATCGACGCGGTAAAGGTCGCGGAGGGTGAGAACCTTTACGTTAAGCTCAAAAATCCCAATCAGGCTATAACCATAGAGGCGGTAGAGGAAAGCGATGACTTCAGCTATTGCTACGTTATAGTTCCCGTAAGAATGGACTACTCCAACTGATAGTCTTACGTAATGAAAATCAAAAGGTTTAAAGCCGAGAATTTTCGCAATATCGAAAAATGCGATATAGAGTTCACAGACGGTGTGAATCTCATCTACGGCGGAAACGCTCTCGGTAAAACAAACGTAATAGAAGGAATTTATCTTTTCTCGCGCGGCAGGTCGTTCCGTACCGCGCAGGAGAAGGATATGATAAAATATAACGCTCCGGGCTTCAGGGTCGCTATCGACTATGAGAGTCTTGACGGCGAGTGCTCGCTCGAGTATGCCAACTTCGGCCGTGAAAAGCGCAGAAGAAGAAACGGCTACCCAGTTAAGAGCGCAAAGGAGATGATAGAGGGCTTTAAGGCTATACTTTTTCATCCCGATAACCTCTCGCTCGTCAAGGGCGGACCCGAGGAAAGACGCGCCTTTCTGAACGTGGCGGCTGCTCAGTATTCACCCGCTTATATAAGCGACTATTCAAGATTCGCGACCGCTCTGGATAACCGGAACTCGCTTTTAAAAAACGCTTCAAAGGGGCTTTTCGTTGATGACGGAGAGCTCTGTGCGTGGTCTGAATCGATGGCGGAATACGCATCGTATATCTACTTGACCAGAACGGAATACCTAAAAAAGCTTGAGGTATACGTAAAGGAGATAGGACTCAGGATCTCCGGCGGCAAGGAGGAGATAAGCCTTGAGTATAAATCCAATATTGAAAACGCACTGACACGCGAGGAGGTAAAGGCTGAATATCTCGCCGCCCTCACCTCGTCGCTTGAGCGCGAAATAGCGGTCGGCTCATCGCTTTACGGACCTCAGCGCGACGATATAATAATAAAAATAAATGGTCAGCCGACACGCGGCTTTGCTTCCCAGGGGCAGCAGCGGTCGATAGTTCTGTCAATGAAGCTTGCCGAGGGAGAGGTGATACGCGACACCTTCGGCGAATATCCCGTGTTTTTGCTTGATGAAATGCTCAGCGAGCTTGACGAGGCAAGACGAAGGTTCGTCCTCGACAGTCTTTCGGGAAAGCAGACCGTGATAACGGCTTGCGAGTGTGAGGAAATGAAGCCGCTCGCAAAGAACCTTATAGAGATCAAGGATGGCCAATATGTATCTGCATATAGGTAACGGAAAGAGTGTAAAAAGGAAGGATATCATAGGAATATTCGACCTCGACACCGCTACCGTGTCAAAAATAACCAAGGATTTTATAAACAAGCGCCAAAAGGAAGGCGCGGTAACGTACTTTGACAGCGATTTGCCGAGAGCCTTTATACTCCTCGACGAGAAGGGTAAAACAAGGGTAAGGCTTTCAAGAATATCCACCTCGGGCTTAAAATTAAGACTTGAGAGCGGAATAACCGAAGAATAAGGAATGGTATAAAAATGGAAAACGAAAAGAGAGGGTACGACGACAGTCAAATACAGGTCCTCGAGGGACTCGAGGCTGTCAGAAAAAGACCCGGTATGTACATAGGTACAACCTCGATAAGAGGTCTGCACCATCTTGTGTATGAAATAGTAGACAACTCCATAGACGAGGCTCTCGCGGGAGAATGCGACTGCATAACCGTAACCATACACGGCGATAACAGCGTATCCGTACAGGACGACGGACGAGGAATACCCTCGGGTATGAACGAGAAGCTCGGACTACCTACACTTGAGGTCGTATACACGGTGCTCCACGCCGGCGGTAAATTCGGCGGAGAGGGCTACAAGATCGCGGGCGGTCTGCACGGTGTGGGAGCTTCGGTAGTAAACGCGCTTTCAGAGTGGGTCGAGGTGGAAAACTGCCGCGACGGACAGAGATACACCGAGAGATTTGAAAGAGGCGCCGTGACAAGACCCTTCGCCTGCACGGGAAGCTCTGACGGAAAGCACGGCCTTTACGTAAGATTCAAGCCCGACCCCACGATATTCGAGGAAACGGTATTTGAATATAACACGCTCCTTACGAGAATGAGAGAGCAGTCCTTCTTGAACGCGGGAGTAAAGATAGTTCTCCGCGACGAGAGAGAAGGAATAGAACAGGAGCAGGTGCTTCACTACGAGGGCGGTATCGTATCCTTCGTGGAGTATCTCAACAATGAGAAGCGCGGAACTCCGGTCCATCCTCAGGTGATCTATATGAAGGGGGAGGAAAACGGCTCGATAGCAGAGGTCGCTATGCAGTACAACGACAGCTATAACGAGACCATCATATCCTTCGCTAACAACATGGCCACCATTGAGGGCGGTACTCACGAGACCGGCTTCAAGAACGCTCTCACCAAGGTAATAAACGATTACGCGAGAAAAATAGGCGCCATCAAGGGCGACGACAAGGGACTCTCGGGCGACGACGTAAGAGAGGGCCTCGTGGCTATCATATCGGTAAAGCTCACCGACGCGCAGTTTGAGAGCCAGACGAAAGCAAAGCTCGGTAACAGCGAGATGCGCCGTCTCGTAGATAAAATAATGACCGCAAAGCTCACTGAGTTCCTTGAGGAAAATCCCGCGGCGGGCAAGATGATAATCGAGAAGGCGATGGCTGCCAACAGAGCGAGAGAGGCGGCGAGAAAGGCACGCGAGCTCACAAGACGTAAGAACGTGCTCGAGGTCTCTACCCTCCCCGGCAAGCTCGCCGACTGTAACGAAAGAGACGCGCGGCTCACGGAGGTGTATCTCGTGGAGGGGGACTCCGCGGGAGGATCCGCAAAGGGCTGCCGCGACAGCCGCTTCCAGGCTATACTTCCCCTTCGCGGCAAGGTGCTTAACGTAGAAAAATCAAGACTTGACAAGGTCTACTCCAACACATCGCTTATTCCTATCATACAGGCTCTCGGCTGCGGTATCGGCGACGATTTCGATATCGAGAAGCTCAGATACGGAAAAATAATCATCATGGCGGATGCCGACGTTGACGGCTCTCACATCAGAGTCCTTCTTCTGACCTTCTTCTTCCGTCATATGAGAGCTCTTATAGAGCAAGGACACGTATATCTCGCTCAGCCCCCTCTTTATAAGGTGCATAAGGGCAAGCAGCTCCGCTACGCGTTCTCGGACGCACAGAGAGATAAATATATTGAGGAGCTCGGCGTCAAGGGAGTTGAATCCGAGAGATATAAGGGTCTTGGAGAGATGGACCCCGAGCAACTCTGGGAGACCACCATGGACCCCGAGACGAGAACGCTTCTCAAGGTGACGATAGAGGATGCTATCGCGTGCGACGAGACCTTCTCCATTCTTATGGGCGATATGGTTGAGCCAAGACGTGACTTCATCACCACGAACGCCAAATTTGTAGAAAATCTTGATATATAAAAAACGGTAATAAAACAAATAAAATGCAAACTAAAGTTATGATTTATATTATAAAAAACAGTTTTGCATGGAATGAGGCATAAGCATAAAAATGGAACATAATTACAAATCCACAGACATAGAATTCCCTATGCAGAGGATTGAGACGAGAGATATGGATAAAGAGGTGAGAACCTCCTTCCTCGAATACTCCATGAGTGTCATTACCTCTCGAGCTCTCCCTGACGTAAGGGACGGAATGAAGCCCGGACAGAGAAGGATCCTCTACGCTATGTACGAGGATAATCTCACGCACGACAAGCCTTTCCGTAAGTCCGCGACGACGGTCGGTAACGTGCTCGGCAGATACCATCCGCACGGTGACTCCGCGGTTTATCAGACCATGGTAAGAATGGCGCAGGACTTCTCTCTCAGATATACGCTCGTTGAAGGACACGGTAACTTCGGAAGCGTCGACGGCGACCCGCCCGCAGCATACCGTTATACCGAGGCGAGAATGTCGAAAATCGCCAACTACATGATGAGCGATATCGAGAAGAAGGTCGTGCCTATGGCGCGAAACTTTGATAACACCCGTGACGAGCCGGTGGTGCTTCCTTCAAGACTCCCCAACCTTCTCGTTAACGGCTCGGTAGGTATCGCGGTCGGTATGGCGACCAACATCCCACCTCATAATCTCACCGAGGTCATCGACGGAATAGTTTACAGGATCGACAATCCCGAGTGCGCGGTCGACGATCTTATGATGTTCATAAAGGGACCCGATTTCCCTACCTCCGCTATAATATACGGCTCAAGAGGTATCAGGGACGCTTACGAGACCGGACGCGGCAGAGTCTATATCAGAGCGAGAGCGGAGGTAGATGACGAGCACAGACGTATCGTCTTCACCGAAATACCGTACATGGTAAATAAGTCGATGCTTATCGAGAGCATCGCGAATCTGGTAAAAGAAAAAAGGATTGAGGGCATAACCGCGCTCCGTGATGAATCCGGCAGAGGCGGCATGAGGATCGTTGTTGAATACCGCAAGGACGCAAACGGCGAGGTAATACTCAATCAGCTCTATAAGTACACTCAGCTGCAGGATACCTGCTCTATAAATATGCTGGTGATCGACGGCGGAGAGCCGAAGACGCTTTCACTGCCCGAGATACTCGACAGATACATAGACTTCCAGAAGGAGGTTATCGTAAACAGAACCAAGTTTGATCTCGACAAGGCTCTTCGCGAGATGCACATTCTCGAGGGATACAAGATAGCGATAGACAATATCGACGAGGTAATATCCATAATCAAGAAGAGTGAATCCATCCCCAACGCCAAGGAAAAGCTCATGGAGCGCTTCGCTCTCTCCGACGCGCAGGCGCAGGCGATAGTGGAGATGACTCTCGGTAAGCTCTCCGGACTTGAAAGACAGAAGGTCGAGGACAGACTCGCAAAGCTGGCGGTCATAGTAGACGAGCTTCGCGGAATACTTGCTGACGAAAACAAGGTAAAGGATATAATCAAGAAGGAGATCACCGAGCTTCGCGATAAGTTCGGAGACGAGAGAAAGTCAGAGATAGTGGAGGCTGTCGAGGAGATCGACCTCGAGGATCTCATAGAAAGACATACTTGTGTCATCACGGTAAGCCATACCGGCTACATCAAGCGCCAGAAGGCGAGCGTCTACACCGCACAAAACAGAGGCGGTAAGGGCATCATCGGTATGACGACCAAGGAAGATGACTTCGTCGAGGACGTAATAGTCGCGAACAGCCATTCCAACCTTATGTTCTTCACAAACAAGGGACGCGTTTACGCTAAGAAGGCGTACAGGATCCCTGAGGCGGGCAGAACTGCCAAGGGCACGAATCTCGTGAATATCATCGAGCTTCAGGACGGCGAATACGTAACAGCTATTATTCCTATCACAGAATTCGTCGAGGGCGAATATCTCACGATGATAACCAAGCGCGGCGTAACTAAGAGAACGCTTCTCACTGACTTCGAGTATCAGAGAAAGGGCGGAAAGATAGCGATTAATCTTGACGATGACGACGAGCTCATATTCGTAAGGCACACCAAGGGCGACGAAAGCCTTATCATCGCCACGAGAAACGGTCAGGCGGTAAGATTCGACGAGAACAACGTCAGAGCAATGGGCAGAGCCGCGAGAGGCGTAAGAGGTATTACCCTTGAGGATGACGACTACGTAGTGGGCGTTGCGCTCGTTGACGAGACTAAGACCCTGCTCACCGTCACGGATGGCGGTATGGGTAAGAGAACGAGCTTCTCTGATTTCAGACAGATGAAGCACAGAGGCGGTAAGGGCGTGACCTGCCACCACATTACCGAAAAGACCGGTAAGCTAGCATCGGTTATAACCGTATCCGACGATGATGATATTATGATAATAACGAACGAGGGAACGATAATCCGTACTTCGGTATCCGGTATCAACGTTTACTCAAGAACCGCGACGGGCGTTATTCTTATGCGTCTTTCCGAGGGAGCATATATCAATAATATCGCAAGACTTGAGAAGGACGAGGAGATCGAGAAGGAAAGCTTAGAGGTGGATAAGGAGATTGAAAATTCATCCGCGCCTGAGGTAAAGTCCGAGGCGGAGCGCGCCGCTCTCGATTCCGATGAGGAATCCTTCTGATGAGAAGCGTAAAACTTAAGCTTACAAGTATTTTAGTTATCGCGTTTACGCTGGCATCCCTCCTTTCGCTCTCATCATGTAACAGAAGTTATGATGAGGATGAAGTTGTAGAAGCTGCAGAAAGGCTCTTAAAAGAAGCGGAAATGTTAAATATTATTTACTATGGAAGCGGAATTAAGTATTACGAGAGTGATGACGACAACGGGTATTACAGAAAAGCAGATCTTGCTCATCTTGAGGAGCTCGGCTTCTCTACGATAGATGAACTGAAGGTGTTGACCGAGATGACCTTCTCGGATGAGTACTCTGCTCTGCTCTACTCCACCATACTCTCAGCGATCTCAACCGACACCGGCGTGGCGGTCGCGGCAAGATACTATCAGGCGTATGATGAAGAAACGAAGGAGCCCACGGAGATAATGGTCTACTCCGTCTTCACTCCCATGCTCAAGGACAGTATCACGTACGACTACGGTTCACTGAAGGTCAAAGGATCTAAAAAGGAAAAGGTTTACGTCAGCGTCAGCGCTACGGTAACGAGCTCCGAGGGAAAGAGTCAGAATACGGAGATAACCATAACGCTCGTTGAGGAGGATGACGGCTGGAAGATAGACAATCCGACCTACGCGAATTACAACGAGTCGAAGGATCGATACGACGAGCTCAAGGATAAAGAATTAAAATAAAGCAAAATAAATAAATTCAAAAAGGAGAAAACAAAATGACTTTTAAAGAAAAACTTGTAAAACTCAGGAAACTCAAGAAAATCACTCAGGATGAGTTTGCTTGCGCTGTTGGCGTATCCAGACAGGCAGTATACAAGTGGGAGTCCGGTCAGTCCTATCCCGAGGTTCCCAAGCTCATCGAGATGAAGCACCTCTTTGGTATCAGCATCGACGATCTTCTTGACGATAACTACGAGGTTATCCTTCCCGAGAAGAAGAAGAGAAGAAGAAAGACCACCGAGGAGACCGCAGCTCAGGAAACCGCAGCGGCACCTGCTCCCAAGGCGGAGGTGAAGGAGGCTACCGTTGCTCCCAAGACTGAGGAGAAGGCAGCCCCCGCTCCTAAAAAAGCGCCCGCTCCCAAGAAGGCTCCCGTTGTTAAAGAGCCCGTTGCTCCCGTAGTAGAGGAGGCTCCCGCAGTAGAGGAGGCTCCCGTTGTAGAGGAAGCTCCCGTTGTAGAAGAAGCTCCCGTTGTAGAAGAAGCTCCCGTTGTAGAAGAAGCTCCCGTTGTAGAGGAAGCTCCCGTTGTAGAGGAAGCTCCCGCAGTAGAGGAAGCTCCCGTTGTAGAAGAAGCTCCCGTTGTAGAGGAAACTCCCGCAGTAGAGGAAGCTCCTGCAGTAGAGGAAGCTCCTGCTGCAGATGATGGCAAGAAAAAGGGCTTCTTTGGTAAGCTCTTCGGAAGAAAGTAATTTACAAAAGATCTTAAAACAGCGAGATATACCCCGCCGGATATAATTTCTCGGCGGGGAGTATTTCCCACAGCACACCTTAGCGCATATTTCATTAAACGGTATAAAACCTTAAAATAATGACTATAATTCTTCTGCAGTGTGGCTGTCCGATAAATGAGACAGCCTTTTTTCAAAAGAGGTGTAAAAAAATGTTAAGAGGCTGTCAGAAGAAAATTATTTATCTTAAGAATACGGGCAGCGACGTATTCGACGAGGCGTACTTTGTTGTTGGTGAAAGGGCTATCGGAGCCGGGATGCGAGAGTGCGATATGGTAGAGGAAGCCAACAGAATACTCGACGAGTGCTTTTCCAAGGAGGAAAAGTGTGATTTCAAACAAAAAACGCTAGCTTTTTTAAAAGCAAAAACGATCCCTTTTGTTACCGGAATGATTATTGGGATCATATGTGTATTATTGATAAAATAGAAAGGAAAACCGTTAAAAAGTAAAGTTTGGTTATTAAAAACAAGCGAAACAAGTCTTTAACGGTTGTATATAAATGGAAAAGAAACAAAAGAAAAGGGTGGAAAAGGGCGGTAAGCTGAAGGTCATGTGCCTTGGCGGTCTTCAAGAGATAGGCAAGAATATGACTGTGCTTGAGTACGGCGACGATATCGTCGTTATCGACTGCGGCATGGGCTTTCCGGATGACGATATGCCGGGAGTTGACCTCGTAATACCCGATATTTCATATCTTGTAAATAACGCGCACAAAATACGCGGAATACTTATAACGCACGGTCACGAGGATCATATAGGCGCCGTGCCGTATATACTCCAACAGATAGACGCTCCTATATACGGAACCCGTCTGTCGCTCGGCATCATAGAGGGAAAGCTTGATGAAAATCCGCCGCCGAATGAACCCGAGCTCTATACCGTGGAGGCGGGCGACGTGATCAACCTCGGTGTATTTAAGGCTGAGTTCATCCACGTGAATCACTCCATAGCTGACGCCTGCGCGATAGCTATAAGAACTCCCGTAGGACTCGTCTATCACTCAGGAGACTTCAAGCTCGACGTCTCACCCATTGACGGCAGGATGATGGATCTTACCAGAATAGGCGAGCTGGGCAAGGAGGGCGTCACCCTTCTTATGTGTGAATCCACGAATGCGGAAAGATCCGGCTTTACTCCCTCCGAGAGAACCGTCGGCTCAAGCCTTGAGAGAATATTCTCTCAGTATGAGAGCAAAAGACTTATCATAGCGACCTTCTCATCAAACGTTCACAGGGTTCAGCAGATAATAAATACCAGCGCAAGACATAACCGTAAGGTCGTTATACTCGGCAGAAGCATGGTTAACGTCATCGGCGCGGCGGCAGAGCTCGGATATATGGATCTTCCCGACGGCGTGCTCATCGACGTGAGCGAAATGAAGAGATATCGCCCCGAGGAGATAACCATAATCACCACGGGAAGCCAGGGAGAGCCTATGTCGGCTCTTTACAGAATAGCATTCAGCGAGCACAACCAGGTGAGGATAAGCGCTAGTGACGTCGTAATACTCTCGTCATCCGCAATCCCCGGCAACGAGAAGCTCGTAGGCAGGATAATAAACGCGCTCGTGAGAGCGGGAGTAAGAGTAGTACACGACTCCTCGGAGGATCTGCACGTTTCGGGCCACGCGTGCCGCGAGGAGATAAAGCTGCTTATGGCGCTTCTCAAGCCGAAGTATCTTATGCCCATACACGGTGAGTACAGACATCTTTACGCCAACAAGGATATCGGCGAATTCATGGGGATACCCTCTGATAAAATATTCATATCCGAGCTTGGCAGGGTGCTCGAGATCGACCGTAAGAGCGCTAAATTCTCGGGCGAAGTGCCTGCGGGAAAGGTGCTTGTGGACGGCTCTGGAGTAGGTGATATAGGAAGCGTCGTTCTGCGCGACAGAAAGCATCTCGCGGAGGACGGACTCGTGGTAGTGGTTGCGACGGTTGACGACTACGGAGAAATAATCTCAGGTCCCGACGTCGTATCGCGCGGCTTCGTCTACGTCAAGGAGTCCGAGGAGCTCATGACAAGGGTTAAGGAGATCGCCGCCGAGTCGATATCAAAGGTAATGACTAAGAGAGTCAGGGATTGGGCTGCTATCAAGGGCGTAATACGTGACGATATCGCTAAGTTTATATTTAAAGAAACAAAGCGCAAGCCTATGATATTACCTGTAATTATGGATATTTAAAGGGGTGCTTCACTTAAGCATAACAAAAAACGGGTGCTACGTCATTTAGGCACAACAAAAAAACAAAATGAGCGAGGTAGAATTTTTCTTCCTCGCTCATTTTCTCTCTTTTTCTTAGCTTTTCAGTTAATCCTTAATGACTCAGCTTCTGTTTTTATTCGTTTTTTAATAGTGATTTTTGCCGCAGATGCAAATATAATGATCCTTTATTTTGCGTTAAGCCAAACCGAGACCTTTGCGTTCTTATCAGTCCAATACTTGCCGCACGACGCGTAGTCTGTGAGAAGCACGTCCTCTCCCTCACATTCGAGCATGATGCGGAGCATCTCTCCGTCACCGCATTCAACGGTCCTGAAGGCGTTATGCTTGGTTGGGGTGAACTCAGAGTCGGTCTTTTTACCCTCTTTCATCTCATCTCTTGCAAGCACGAGAGGTCCGTAGGTATAAGCGGTCTTACCGTTTAAGTGGTGAGATTTTAAGTGATGAGGCAGTTCAAGCTCTACTGTATCACCGTCAGACCATACACGCATCAAGGACACATAACCGGGATAAACCTTTTTTATTTCGTCACCAATTTTAATTGTAGCCTCGTCGCACCAATCGGGAATTCTCACAAGGATCTCGAATTTTTCATCTTTTTCGAGAAATACCGCGAGGGCATATTTATCTCCGACAGGATAATCAGTGACCGCGTTAAGCGTAACCTTATTTCCAAGGGGAGTTGTTGTGTTTATAACACCCTCAAAAGTCTCGTTGATAACTATTCCGCGCTCGCTCCTGAGTGCACCGATAAGCGGGAAAATACCCGTTCCTGCCGAGCCGATACAAGCACAGCATCCGTAGAATCCGCCGGTGCGGAATCTCTTGAAGCCGCCGGTAACGAATCCGCGGCGGTTATTGTAAAGAGGACTGTAGCTATCGAATATAACCGGGTCGAGAAATTCTCCGTCCTCTATAGAAAATCCTTTTTCATTTTTTGTATTAATGCTTCCGTAGAGGGCGTTGTACGCCGACCTTTCTATTCTGTCAACGTATGCGACGTTGCCCGTAAGAAGATGGAGTCTCGCGAGGACACGCATCCATGTGACGGTCACGCAGGTCTCCTGCATCTGCACGTCGTTGTACTCGGTCTGCTTTACGATAGAGTGATCGAAGAGCTCGTGAGTGCATCCCGAACAGCCTATGAGGGTCACGTCGGTCTCGTTTATCTTCTCGACGAACTTAACCGCCGCGTCAAGATATTTCTCCTCGCCGGTCAGCTCGTAATACGCTATGAGTCCCTCGAAGAAGGACATCATCTCGTAAGCCTTGTTTACGGGGTATTCGTAGGGGGCGATCTCGTTAAGGAGTGCAAGATCGATGAGATTTCCGCCCGCACATCCGCCAAGCCCGATTATGTACCTTGCAAAATCGAGGTAGGACTGCTTTACCGTTCTCTTATAGAGCTCTACCATAGGCTCAAGTATAGTGCAGGAGTTGAGGCAGAGCCAGTGGTTAGAGGTCTCGAGAATGCTTTTTTGCCCCTCGCCGTCTCCGATCCTTTCAACTATATGATCCGCGTGGCGGCAGATAGCCTCGAGGATATCCGCCTTGAGCGCCTCGTCCTTACAGATATCTATGAAATGCATCATACCGGTGAGAACGTATTTTCTGCCCCAGAGATCCCAGCCGTTGAACTGCATTTCCTCGGAGTATGTGGAAAATCTGCCATCCTCTCTTTGCACCTTGAGCAGTTCTCGTACGGCGTAGTCGAGCATAGCGTAGAGCTCACCGTCGCCGTGATATCTGTAGGTCAGACACGCGCCGCGCATCATTTTGCCCCAATACTCGCATCTCCAACCCACGTCGCGGTCGTCGGAGTTTTCTGTGAACACCTCTACGAATTTATCCCAGGTCTTTTTGTCAAGGAGCTGATGTTCCTCTGTGATGAGCACATAGTCGTGAGGCGCGCCGGAATATTTAGCCTCCGCTGTACCGAGATAGTTGAATTTGTAATTAACTGACACAACGTTCTCCTTAAATTTTTGTGGGTATAAGAGTTACCGAGTCGCCCTCGATCTTGATGGTGTTGCCCGAGTGCGAAAGGACGGCTCCTAAAGCTTGCAGACTGTATTTATTACCTTTGTATTCGTAATCTATACCGGATGGATTGATTGAAATTTTTGTATTAACCATATAATATGTAAATGATAATTTACAATTATTGATCAATATTCTGTCTTTTTGGAAGGTTACCGATTTATCATTCCAAAAAACAGTCAGCTCGCTGTCGCCTGTTTTGCATGCGGTGAAGGGGGTGGCTGCTTCATCGAGAACTATACCCGCTCCTCCGTCAGTGTCACCCTTCTGATACGAGGTATCGACTATGGGCAGGTTCTCGTATACCGCGTCAAAGGTGTTGCACTCCTTGGCGTTGTAACAGTCCTCTACCCTGTCGTCAAAAAGATATATTGAGCGGATAAACGTTTTATCCCAAGCTCTCATCACGTTGGCGGTATAGTGCGCCGAGTCGTAGTAAACGGACTGAGTATCCGACGTGTTCCAATTATTGAGGGCGCAGACTGCTGTTGCGGGTGTCTGCTTGTATTTATCCCTGAAGGCGCGTCCGGTGTCACACATCTTTTCGATCTTAACGCCGTCTGTGTTCAAAATCTTTTTGATCTGCATCTCGAGCGGCGAGACGATGTCAAACATAGCAAAGCTGTTCTCCTGTCCTATCTGCATATACGCGAAGCCGAGGCTCTCGTTGTTGAAATAATTGTCAAGATACCAATCGACTATGCGCGGGTTGCTGCCGCCGTTTTTTGACACGATCTCCATGGTGTAGACGCCGCGCTTTGAGTCGGCATCGGCGTATTTCTGATTATCGTAGTTGTGTATCGGATCGGGTCCGAGAAGTCGGAAGATAGGCACGTTGTTCTGTCGCTCAGGCGAGCCCGCGGGGGTGAACATGTTATTCCTCGAGGGGTAGTAGGCTTGGTTGAAATAGCCGCCGACAAGCGTGTAAGCGTCGGTATTTATCTGATCGCGGCAGTAGCAGAGGGCGTCGAGCTCGTAATTATCCGCGAGGTAGTTTATCGTGTGCGTATCAAGCAGCCACGAGCCGACCGTGCGTGGATAATAACCGAAGACCTCTTTGAACTTACGCATTGCCTCGTCTATCATTATCTCGCGCTGAGCCTTTGGATACGCCATGCTGAAGCCGGGTTTTATGTGCCAATCCCATCTCCATCCGTTAGAGCTCTCGTAGGGAATACCGCAGGCTGACGTGAGAGGCTCAACGACCTCGTACCAGAAGCCAAGCTCTATATTCTCCCCTGCTCTTTCTTTTATCATAGTGATGAATTCGTTATTGCAGAGGACGTCGTACTGAAGAAGAAACGTAGCCTCAACCCCCATTCTGTTGACGAGATCCATCTGATCCCTCGTTGCGCTCGCGAGCTTTTTCTCGACGTCGGGATAACGCGGCTCGATAGACCGCGCGAAGTTCATTATGTTTACGACCTTCATGATACCTCCTGGCTGTGATATCCGTTACGGATTAATTTTACCATATCGCCTTCGGCGTGTCAATATAAAAACTCTTTTTCCTATTTTTAAATATTTCTTAAACAATGCGCGCGACCGCTTGAAATAAGCGAAACCTTCATATATAATTGAGATATAACAAAACACGGAGGCTATATGTTTGAGGTCTTGAAAAAATGCTTTTCGATAAACCTGAACGATTACGAAAATATTAATTTCAGCCTTGAGATAAACAAGGTCGTTCTCGGCGCGTTTGTTGCGCTTATAATAGGCGTGATCTTTCTTAATATTTACCGCGGAAATATAAGACTCGTTGTAATGCAGCTCACAAGGCACGGCGCTGTCGGTGAGGAAAACGCAAAGACTCTTTCTGAGATAGGACTTGGCGGATCAGGTATCGTAAAAAGTCTTCTTTCGAGAGACGGGGTTCTCACCAAGGTCGTCTCAAGGGTTGGCGACGCGGGAATCGATTATGACGAATATATGGCTATGAGTAAGGAAGAAAGAGAAAAGCGCGAGAAGATCGACTTTTCCTCCGCTGAGTTTTACATAAACGAGGAGAAGGCGGGACGGGCTGCGTCGATCACGGAAAAATACGCGACATCCGTCTTGAGAACTGCTGCCTCCTGCGTGTTTATTGCGATAATTTGTATATGCGTTATAGTTTGTATGCCTGAAATACTAAACATTGTTAATAACCTTTTAAGTAAGGTAAAAATGTAAATAAAAGTTGACAAAAATAAAACAAAAGCACCTTTACAAGAGCAAAAATATAAACATAAAAAAATCGGACACGCAAGATTTTGGCTTGCGTGCCCGATTTTTATATATTCAAAAATCAAACCTCGTCAAGAAAGTCGTTACCGCAGATCGCTTTGAGAAGATCGTCAAGATCCTCGTTATCCTCGTAGTAGAGTGTGAGTGTTTTTTTACTGCCCTTATCCTGAATCTTGACCTTACGTCCGAGCTGACGCTGGATGCGAAGCTCCATTTCTCTGAAATAATCGACGAACGGCTCCTCTGTGATCTCGAGCTCGGGCTTCTTTTTTTTGTTTATCTTTTTTACCTGCTCCTCAAGCTGTCTTACGGAGAGATCCTGCTCTGCGGCGAACTGCGCGAGTAAGAGCATGTCGTCCTTATCCTTGACTCCAAGCAAGGTGCGCGCGTGTCCCGCACTGAGCTCTCTTGACGCTACCATGGTAAGTATTGCGTCGGGGAGATCGAGAAGACGTATAGAGTTCGCGATAGCGCTTCTTGATTTTCCTATTCTTTCGGAAAGCTCCTCTTGGGTCATATCGTATTCGTCCTTGAGAGATCTGTACGCGAGAGCTTCCTCAAGGGGATTCAGGTCCTCTCTCTGTATATTTTCTATGAGCGCGATCTGAGCCGCCGCTTTGTCATCTCTGTCAAGAACTATCGCGGGTATTTCGGTAAGACCCGCGAGCTTACATGCTCTGAATCTTCTCTCTCCGGCAATGATCTGGTATCTTCCCTCACCGTATTCTCTTACAAGAATAGGCTGTAACAGACCGTTTTCTCGGATGGAGTCGGAAAGCTCCTCGAGCGCTTCTTTGTCAAAATATTTTCTTGGCTGATCGCTTTTGGGATCAACGAGTGAGATTTTTAATGTATTTATAGTGTTTTCTTTATCGGCGGTGTTTTCGTTAAGTGTATTTTCGAGGAATATCGCGTCAAGACCTCTGCCGAGTCCGCTGCTTCTTTTAGCCATTTTTTTGCATCCTTCCTTGAGATAATTGACAAATGTTTAATATTGTCTATTTATTTTATTATAAAATTATAAATTATACGGCGGTTTTCAACTTTATCAACACATAAAATGTTGAAAACCTCGCTTTGCGTTGGCTTGTTTCACGTGAAACATTTTTAAACCGTAGTAAAGCTTATTCGTAAATTATCACCTATTACGTGATGTAAGCGGAGATTTTACCAAAGCTTTATTTTTTTACGTTAAAAGCCTGTTTATATTCTCATTTGCAGTTCTTTTGCTACCGCTGCGTATTCAAGAGATCCTTTGCAGTAAGGATCGTGGTAACAAATAGGTTCGCCGTAGCTGGGCGCTTCTGAAAGGCGCACGGTACGCGAAATTGGCACCTTAAACAGTAGATCGGCGTAGTATTTTTTTAATTCCGCGACTACTTGACCGGTCAAAGTAAGTCTTCCGTTGTACATTGTGAGTAAAATTCCCACTATCTGAAGCTCCGGATTGTATAATTGACGGATCTTTTTAACCGTATTCAGAAGCTGAGACATGCCTTCGAGTGAATAAAACTCACATTGCATGGGAATTACAACTCCGTCGGATATAGAAAGCGCCTTTACCGTCAACATACCGAGTGAGGGCGGACAATCAATAAATATGTAATCGAACTCATCTTTTATAGATTCTAAAGCGATCTGAGTGAAGTTTACGGGCATTTCCTCGAGATCATAGAGCTCGAGCTCGGCGCCTGCGAGGTCTATAGTAGCGGGAATTACTGATAAATTTTTGAATTTTGTCTTGATTATAGTGTCTTTTATATCTGTTCTGCCTATAATAACGTCGTATATAGTGCTTTTTATCTTAGATTTTGGTAATCCGAGTCCGCTCGTAGCGTTTCCCTGCGGATCCATATCGATCATAAGGACTTTTTTACCCTTGTTGGCTATCTGAGCTGCGATATTAACGCATGACGTGGTTTTGCCAACTCCGCCCTTCTGATTGGAAAAAGAAACAACCTTTGCCATAATATCTCCGATTATATTACTAAAAATGTGTGAAAAATGGTAAATTTCAAACATTTCCACATAATAATTATAGCATTTTTATAAGGAAATGTCAATATAATACGTGAAAATGCTGAAAAAAATGACGGAACGCTGAAAAACATTAAAATGTTTCACGTGAAACATTTTTAAACGCAAAACAGAGCGGGGAGCAAGGAAGGGAATTGCCGCTGGGCTCATTGCCCCCGGGGAGAGTGTAATTAAAGCGCGACGCGCTTAAAATGCTCATTACAGGGCTTTATAAGTGATAAAATTGCAGAAAAACAAGCAAAAAACAGAAAATAGCGCGGTTTTTGGTATAAAAAGCATACTATGCGGTCTGATTTTATAAAAAAACCAATATCCTCTCACTAAGAATGTATCGAATGTGGTCGTTATTAAAAAAATGACAAAAATCAAAGCAAGCGAGTGGAGAGTTATCACTGTGCCGCGATAAGTAAAAAATCAATAAAAATATCGGGAATTTTAGCGATATTACCACAAAAATGGTAAAAAATGGAAAGTTGGAATTGTTCTCAGGTTATTTATGCGCCATTTTTTGAATAAATGCATATATGCGGTGTAAAAAGAACGAATAAGGCGGTTCGTTCCAAATATAAATACTTGAGATTTTATGCTTTAAAGGGGTGTTTCAGGAGCTTTAGGAGTAAATAATACGAAAAATATTTATTCTTAAAAATAGAATAAATATTACCTTTTCAAAAGCTTTGGGATCTGTTATAAATAACAAAGCTCAATTGTGATACGGTCTTGATAAAAAGCTTTGAATGGTGTATAATAGTATAGAGATATAAAAGAAAGAAACGATACTTTGCGGTAATGCCGGTCTTGTTTCTCGGGCGCGGCTATCGATCCGGCGAAGCGGTGTTCCCGGCATGCTCCAAAAAAACGCGCGATCTGTTTTTTTAGGTTTTGGCGCTGTACGCGCTGCTATATTGAATGATGAATATTTATTCACATTCAAGAAGTAAATGACGCTGCTTTGCTCGAGTAAACCAAAATAACGTGAAATTTAATGAATATAGGTGTAACGATGAATTCTGATAGAAAAGCAACCGAAAAATTGAATAAAACAACGGTCTACATTATAAGGCACGGGGAGAGCGTTGGTAATCTGCATCGCATATGTCTCGGCCATACCGACCTGGATCTGACAGATTTGGGTATGCGGCAGGCTGAAAAGACTGCCGAGGCGCTAAAAAACGTGGATTTTTCCGCCATCTATTCCAGCGATCTGATACGGGCAGTGCATACCGCGGAGCCGCATGCAAGATCAAGAAGCCTCGCGATCAATACATGTGAGGACTTCAGGGAGCTTTATTTTGGAGAGTGGGAGAGCGCTTCGGTTGAGTATCTCAAGCAGGAGCGCCGTGACGAGTTCATGATAGGCTGGAGACAGAATTTCGGCACGTTTACGGCTCCCGGCGGGGAATCCGTGGTCGCCATGGCGGAGAGAATGGCTCGCGGGGTTGAAAAAATCGCCCAAGAGCACCCGGGACAGATAATTCTGATAACCTCGCACGCCGCGGCTATTCGCGCACTCTGGGGCAAAATTTCGCGCCTTGAGCCATCCGAATGGGCGGACGCTTATCCTTTTCCCACCAACGCGTCTTATTCAGTGCTTGAATTTGACGGCGGGGTATTGAAGCCCGTGTCGTATTCAAACGACTCTCACCTCGGCGAGCTCGTTACGTTTATACAGCACTGATATAAAAAACAGACCTTAACGCCTTGGATTTTGGTGACGGTAAAAATCAGCCAATCCTGCGAAAAGATCTGTTTTTTATTAAAATGTTAATTAATATTTACAAAATATCACTTACCGAATATCTTTTTAAAGAAGCTCTCTCTTTCAGTGCTACCGCCCGACTCACCCTTTTTGCCAAAGGTCTCCTCGAAGCTCCGCAGTATCTTTTTCTGCTCGCCCGTAAGATTTCTCGGTGTTTCGACATTTACGGTGACTATTATGCTGCCTTGGCGTCTTGGGTTGTTTATGTCAACGATACCCTTGCCCTTGAGAGTGAAGGATCTGCCCGATTGGGTTCCCTCGGGGATGGTGATCTTCTCCTGGCTGCCGCCGAGCATCGGGATCTTTATCTCTGCTCCGAGCGCCGCCTCGGTAAAGGAGATCGGTACCTCACAATAGAGATCGTTGCCCTCTCTTGTGAAGAAGTCGTGATTTTTAACTCTGACCTCGATGATGAGATCTCCGTTGGGGCCGCCGTTTCTTCCCGCCGAGCCCTGTCCCCTGAGGACGATATTCTGATAAGTGTCAATGCCCGCGGGTATATTTACCTCAAGCTTTTTGTTTACCTTAACGAATCCCTTGCCGTTACAGTTCTGGCAGGGGGTTTTTATTATCTTACCGCTTCCGCGACAGCCGGAGCAGGGCTTCTGTGTCTGCGTGTAGCCGAAAATGGTCTGCTGCTGTACGGTTACGTAGCCGCGGCCCTTACAGCTTGAGCAGGTCTCGGGCTTGGTGCCCTTTTCAGCTCCCGTGGAACCGCACTCATTACAGCCCTCGACTCTAGCGAAGTTTATTTCCTTCCTGCAGCCAAACGCCGCTTCCTCAAACGATACTGTAACGCGCGTCGCGATATCCTCACCCTTTTGCGGAGCATTTCGTGAGGATTGAGAGCTCCTGCTGCCTCCGAAGAATGAGGAGAACAGGTCGGAGAAGTCAAAGCCGCCGTCAAAGCCGCCGAATCCGCCAAAGCCGCTGCCGCCCGACGCGGGATCAAACGCCGCGTGACCGAACTGATCGTACTTCTGACGCTTCTCGTCGTCCGAAAGCACCGCGTACGCCTCGTTGACCTCCTTGAACTTTGCCTCGGCGTCCTTGTCGCCGGGGTTCATGTCGGGGTGGTATTTTTTAGCAAGGCTGCGGTAAGCCTTTTTTATTTCGTCGGCGCTTGCGCTCTTTTGAAGCCCCAGCACCTCGTAATAATCTCTTTTGTTTTCTGCCATATCTATACCTTTATAAGTTTCGGTCGAAAAATGTTATAACTCACATTTCGGAGTAAGAAGGAATTTACGTCCATCTTACCCCGAAAAGCTAATTAATATTTACAAATTGTACTTAATTTCCGGTTTTATCCTCAAAATCAGCGTCCGTGCCGTAGTATGCGCCGTCAGCGCCGGTGCCGCCCTGTGCTCCGCCCTCGGCGTTGCCTGCCTGCGCCTGATAGAGCTTCTCTGCAATGGGGTAGAACGCCTTTTGGAGAGCCTCGGTGTCGGCTTTGATAGCCTCGGTGTTGCCGGTCGCTACGGTTGCCTTGAGCTTCTCGATAGCCTCGTTTACGGGTGCCTTGTCAGCCTCGCTGACCTTGTCGCCAAGGTCTGTAAGAGATTTCTCGGTCTGGAAGATCATGTGCTCCGCGGTGTTCTTTACCTCAACGGCTTCCTTCTGCTTCTTATCCTCCTCTGCGAATTTCTCCGCTTCCTTAACCGCCTTCTCAATATCCTCCTTGGACATGTTGGTGGAGGAGGTGATGGTGATGTGCTGCTCCTTGCCGGTGCCCTTGTCGCAAGCGGTTACGTTTACGATACCGTTAGCGTCGATGTCGAAGGTAACCTCGATCTGAGGAACTCCGCGGGGAGCTGCGGGAATACCGTCGAGAATGAATCTGCCGAGAGTGTTGTTGCCTGCTGCCATTTCTCTCTCGCCCTGAAGAACGTGGATCTCAACCGAGGTCTGACCGTCTGCGGCGGTGGAGTATATCTGGCTTTTCTTTACGGGAATAGTGGTGTTTCTTTCGATGATCTTGTTGAATACGCCGCCCATGGTCTCGATACCGAGAGAAAGGGGGGTAACGTCAAGAAGGAGAACGTCCTTTACGTCGCCGCCGAGAACGCCGCCCTGGATAGCTGCGCCGATAGCGACACACTCATCGGGGTTGATGCCCTTGAAGGGCTCTTTGCCCATGAAGTTCTTGATTGCTTCCTGAACTGCGGGAATTCTGGTAGAGCCGCCGACGAGAAGAACCTTTGAGATCTCGCTCGCGGAGAGACCGGAATCCTTGAGAGCGTCTCTTGTGGGGGCGAGAGTTGCTTCTACGAGATCGCGGGTGAGCTCGTTGAACTTAGCGCGGGTGAGAGTAGCCTCAAAGTGCTTGGGGCCGGTCGCGTCAGCGGTGATGAAGGGAAGGGAGATTGCGGTGGACATTACGCCCGAGAGCTCGATCTTAGCCTTCTCTGCCGCGTCCTTGAGTCTCTGGTGAGCCATCTTGTCTTTTCTGAGGTCGATGCCGCCGTTCTCAAGAGCGAACTGATCTGCCATCCAATTTACGATCCTGTCGTCGAAGTCGTCGCCGCCGAGACGGTTGTTACCCTTGGTTGCGAGAACCTCGAATACGCCGTCGGAGATGTCGAGGAGCGATACGTCGAAGGTACCGCCGCCGAGGTCGAATACCATGATCTTCTGAGATTCTTCCTTATCCATACCGTACGCGAGCGCTGCCGCGGTAGGCTCGTTTATGATTCTCTTTACCTCAAGACCCGCGATCTTGCCCGCGTCCTTGGTTGCCTGACGCTGTGCGTCGGTGAAGTATGCGGGAACGGTGATAACAGCCTCGGTGACTTTTGTGCCGAGATATGCCTCTGCGTCAGCCTTAAGCTTCTGAAGCACCATTGCGGATATCTCCTGAGGAGTGTACTGCTTGCCGTCGATGGACACCTTTCTGTCGGTACCCATATCTCTCTTGATGGAGCTTACGGTCTTATCGGGGTTGGTAACCGCCTGACGCTTTGCTACCTGACCTACGAGTCGCTCGCCGGTCTTGGTAAACGCAACTACGGAAGGAGTGGTTCTCGCTCCCTCGGGGTTGGTGATAACGATGGGCTCGCCGCCCTCAAAAACTGCTACGCAAGAGTTGGTAGTACCTAAATCAATACCAATAATTTTTCCCATTTTAAAATCCTCCGTGGGTAATATGTTTTTTAATAATAATCAAAAATAGTGTGAGTTTAATAACTAATATTTACAAAAATCAATTAACAGTCTTGACCATAGCGAATCTTATGATCCTGTTGCCTTTTTTGTATCCCTTCTGGAATACGTCGGTGATCTCGTTTTCTCTATCCGAGCCGTCCTCGTCGTGCATCACCGCGTTGTGAAGGTTTGGGTCGAATTTATCGCCCGCCTCCGCAAACGCCTCTACACCGAGCTTTGAGAGTGCCGAGCTTACCGAGGACGCTATCATGCGAAGCCCCTCGCGTACCTTTTCGCCGTCGTCAAAGCCTGCCGCTCTCTCAAGATTGTCGATGATGGGGAGCAGCTCGCCTACCGTATCAGCCATCGCTGAGCCGTAAGCGGCGTCTCTTTCCTCTCTTGAGCGGCGTCTGAAGTTGTCGTACTCCGCCGCAAGCCTTAAATACCTGTCGTCCTTTTCCTTAGCCTCTGCTTTCAGTGACTCGATCTCAGCCTTGAGAGCGTCGATCTCTGATTGCTTTGTGCTTTTCTTTTTCTTTTCCGCGGTCCTTGCTTCCTCTGCCGCGGTATCTTTCGCTTCGTTTATATCCTTGTTTTCTTCCATTACCTTCTCTCCCGTATTACTTATTTTCGTCGCTCAGCATACGGTCTATTCCGTTTGCCAGACGGTTTATCATATCGATCACCTTGGAGTAGTTCATTCTCTTGGGTCCGATCACGCCGACCGCAAACTGACTGTTTCCAAGCGAGATATTTTTGAATATAAGCGTCGTATCCTTCATTACGTCGGAGTCGTTTTCGGTTCCGATGTATACGTGTATTCCCTCCGCGTCGGAGCTGTTAGCCGCGATAACGTCCATCAGCTTATCCTTTTCCTCGAGCACGCCGAGCAGACTGCGCAGCTTCGTCACGTCGGAATATTCGGGATATTGCAGCAGCTTGGTTATTCCGTCCAACTTGATGTCAGCGGAGTCGAGCTCGTTCATCGCTTCGTAGATGACCTTCATCGCCGGGTGAACTATCGCGCCGCTCGATCCCATTATAGCCTCTATCTTGACGATGATCGGCATGGACATCTCGTCCGCGGTGAGATTCACGAGATAGATGTTCAGCGCCTCGGTGAAGCGTCTGACGGTATCCTCCGTCACGGTGAAGGGAGTGTGCACGGTCTTGGACTTTACGACGTCGCCCTCGAACGACATAACGAGGATGAAGTCTCGCGGACCGAGATAAACGCCGTTGAAGCGGTGTATCCTTGCCTTGCCCGCTCCGGATTTGAAGGCAATTCCCGTATAGTCCGTGAAGGACGCCGCAAGCCTCGAAGCCTCGGATAGTATCTTATCCATCTCCGTGAGCTTGTAACGCAGCTTCTCGTTGATCTCGTCTATCTCAAACTTCGTCTGACTGTACTGACCTATGAGCGCGTCGACGTAGAGCCTGTACGCAAGCTCCGAGGGCACTCTGCCCGCTGAGGTGTGGGGCTGCACGAGATATCCCATCTGCTCAAGCGAAGCCATCTCGTTTCTTATCGTGGCGGGCGAGCAGTTGAACGCGTCCGTCTCAGACAGATATTTGGAGCCGACGGGCTCGCCGTTGTTTATATGAGCGTCGACGACAGCCTTAAGTATCTGTATTTGCCTCGCGGTTAAACGTGGATCTGCCATTGGCGGCACCTCTTTCTGTCGAATTTTAGCACTTCGAATAGATGAGTGCTAATTTTTGCACCTACATAATACCCCATTTTCCTGACCGTGTCAATACATTTGGGGTAAAAAAGTGTGAATAATTTGTTAACATTTGTTTCTCTCTGTGCTTAAGTGCTAAAAAAGTAGCCCGATAAGGTCATTATTGGCATTTTTGACATTTATAAGGAGTTTTTTTCGTCATAAAAATCATCTTGACTTTGTAAGAGAAATAATATATAATATGTTTGTATGATTATTTCCTGTTATTCGTTATCAGGTGTAGTTATAAAGGTCCGCGCGACGCGGATCATCCTAAAAATTAAACAAGGAGGTGCAAAAGTGGAACTTTGGCTTGCTATTGTTCTGATTGCCGCAGCTGCTTTGGCTGGCGTGGCGATCGGATTTTTAATACGTAAGTCCATCGCCGAGAAGAAGATCGGCTCTGCTGAGGAGCAGGCGCGCAGATTGCTCGAGGATGCCATGAAGGGCGCGGAGAGCGCAAAGAAGGAATCCATCATCGCGGCGAAGGAAGAAATATTCCAGCTTAAAAAAGAAGCGGACTTTGATATCAAGGAACGCCGTAAAGAAGTTACCAGACAGGAGCGCCGTCTTGCCCAGAAGGAAGAGACCTTGGACGGTAAGATAGACGCGCTCGAAAAGAAGGAGCAGTCGCTCCAGGACAAGCACGCGGCTGCTGACAAGCTCCGTCAGGAGATCCAGACCACCCTCGAGGGTCAGCTCGCTATGCTTGAAAAAATCGCAAATATGACTGCGGAGGAGGCTAAGGCAGAGCTTGTCATTAAGCTTGACAGCGAGCTTCAGCACGAGACCGCGCTCAAGATCGCGGAGTACGAGGAGAAGTTCAAGGACGAGGCGGACGTCCGCGCAAGAGATATACTTTCTCTTGCTATTCAGCGCTGCGCGGCTGATCACGTCAGCGAGATCTCCATATCCACGGTACAGATCCCCGGCGATGAGATGAAGGGCAGAATTATCGGCAGAGAGGGTAGAAATATCAGAACTATCGAGACTCTTACCGGCGTTGATCTCATCATTGACGATACTCCGGACGTCATCACGGTATCAGGCTTCGACCCTGTACGCCGCGAGATCGCGCGCATAGCGCTCGAGAAGCTCGTCAGCGACGGCCGTATCCATCCCGCGAGAATCGAGGAGATGGTAGAGAAGGCTCGCCGCGACGTTGATTCCGTTATCAAGCAGGCGGGTGAGAGAGCGGTATTCGAGACCGGAGTGCACGGCTTACATCCCGAGCTTATCAAGCTTCTCGGACGTATGAAGTACCGTACCTCTTACGGTCAGAACGCGCTTCGCCATTCCATTGAGGTTTCCATGCTCGCGGGCGTTCTCGCCGACGAGATGGGCGTTGACGTTACCATGGCACGCAGAGCCGGCTTGCTCCACGATATCGGTAAGGCGGTTACGGCGGAGGTTGAGGGCTCGCACGTTCAGCTCGGCGTAGAGATCGCTACCAAGTATAAGGAAAACAAGGATATCATCCACGCCATTGAGGCTCACCATAACGACGTAGAGTCGGTGACTCCTCTCGACTTCATCATCCAGGCGGCTGACGCTATCAGCGCGGCGCGTCCCGGCGCAAGACGTGAGGACGTGGAAAATTACATCAAGCGTCTTCAGAAGCTCGAGGAGGTCGCAGGCGACTTTGAGGGCGTAGAAAAGACCTTCGCTATTCAGGCGGGACGTGAGGTAAGAATCATGGTCAAGCCCGAAATGGTGGACGACGATAAGATGAAGATCCTCGCCCGCGACATAGCTAAGAAGATCGAGGGTGAGCTTGATTATCCCGGACAGATCAAGGTCAGCGTGATCCGCGAGTCCCGTATCGTCGATTACGCTAAGTAATTACGTCAAGTAAATCAGTTTTACTGCGCAAAAGGGGCTGGCGCATTTAGGCGCAACCGAAAATGACACGTAAGAAGA
>CAYWPS010000010.1:0-38370 GCA_964460165.1 uncultured Ruminococcus sp.
TTGCGTTCGGAAGCACCGCTGTGGAGGGTATCATCCACGACTTGCCGAAACGGTACGCGCCCTTTATTCTTTCCTCATTGCAAAGCATCTGCACGCGGCGTGTTGTTACTCCCCAGTTCCGCGCCGCTTCTTTTACGGTTATATACTGCATATCGTCCTCAAATTCCTTTTTTATTTATACTTCGCCATTGCGAAGTGTTCCTGGTACGTTAAGCTTCGCTATTGCGAAGCCGCATTTTTATTATACACCGATCTCTCCCGTTTGTCAAGCGTTTTTCGCGTTACCGTATGAGAAGAAGATGGATTTTGAAGCCGTAGATCTTGAAGTGCAATTTTAAAGTGCAGCTTTTTGGAATTTTGCACTTTAACAAGACGGCTACATCATTTTTGATATTCGAGCGGTCTTTCTACGTAATCCTTTCCCGCCTATCTTTTCGCCATTATGAGGACAATGTTTCGGGTAAACTCTCCGATGATCGCTTTTTCAAAATGTCAAGGCGATATGAGGAAGAACAAAAGGAGATATCCGAGAGGATAAAGACCCTTCGCGCTGAAATGGATAAATTGAGCAGCAAGGCCGTAACGGCGGATATGTTCATTTCCACCGTCCGCAAATACACCGGGGCGAAGGCATTAACGCCTCGTAGAAGTCCATCAGGCGGAGAAGATCGACGGCGAGTGGGTCCAGCACCTCACCATTCATTACAACTGTGTGGGTGCGATCTTCATTCCCGAAGTGTTCCCGCTGCCTGCGCCCGAGGTATCCGTAAATACAAGAAAGGGCGTAGTCGTAAACTACGCACCTTGCCAGATCGCTATATAAAGAAAGCGAGTGTTCTACAACATTTCAAATGCTGTAAGAACACTCGCCATGGTGCAGGTGACGGGATTTGAACCCACACGTCTCTCAACACTGGAACCTGATGGTAACGACACCTTGCTGGAAGGTTTATAGGAACAGTCCTTTGATTAAATCATATAAATAAGAAGAAAAAATGTTAAGTACGATATTTGAAATAACAAAAAGGGTGATAGACAAAAATGGATGCTGCTTAATGTATTCCAAAATTCTATAGTAAATTGCTTTATGTATTGTTTTTAATTCTTTCTTTAATATTGATATATAATTTGCATCAATTTCTGCCTTGTTTATTTTGGTTTCACATTTGCAACAAAGAATTGGTTGTTTACATGAAATTACGATATCGCGTTTATTCCTACAAATATCAAAAATACAACCACAGGTCTCATCGTGCGCAATAGACTTGCCTTTGAGCTTATATTGAGTTAAAAACCTATATATCATCATAACAATGTAGTTAAAAACATTATTGTTATCACTTTTTAAAAAATCGTCTGCTTGATATAACGAAATTGCATAAATGTTGGAATCTTTAAGCCTAACACCCAAAAAGTTTCTTTCCAACTTAGCTTCTGTTATTCCTATACACATGTCATAATTACTAGAACTAAAATCATTTTCTAAAAACTTTACCAAATATTTTGAACTATATCCATGTTCACGATCATAGTTCGGGGCACTCTTTTCAAATATGTCGATTTCAAATAGGGATGACTTGTACTTCTGTATTTTTTTAAAAGCACCGTTGTGTTGAAATCTACCTATTTTAACAACTTTTATTTTTGTTTTTTTCATATTTCACTCCTATTCTTACTATTATAGTAAGCATTATACTTTTGTAATCAAAGGGAAAAACATCACAGTTAATAATAACCGCATTTATAGTTATAAAGTATTATTAGAACTTATCTTTTTTAGTCTGCAATTTGCTATTTGAATGCTATATTCCCCTTTTTTAAGTGTGGCTTGAATTTAATTTTCATAAATTTTACGAAAAAATGAATTAAAATTCAATCATTTCTCTTTTTCCTTTCGTTTTTAATTGAATTTTTGTAGTCTTCTATACATTAATACGCAAATATTCAACAGAATTCTTCAAATTTTTAAAAAATTTCGAGAGTTTTTTGTTGGAGCATGTTTTAAATTTATGCTGCTTGAAACAAAGAAGAGCGGTTTAAAATAAAAAACTTTCAAGTGCAGTTTTAAAGTGCAAAATTCAAAAAAGTTGCACTTTAAGTATTGCACTTTAGAGAAAATTGTGATATACTATATATGTATAATAAAAAACTCGGAGCGTTATATGAAAGACGAAATTTTTGAAGAATATCGGGGAGAAAAAGAACCGACCAAATACTATAAAATTTACGCATGGAAAACTGCGATCGGACTGCAAAAGGTTGACGGACTTGAGCCGTCTGAATACCTCATAAAAACCGCTGAGCAGCACATTGACGGTGACATAAGCTTTGACGATGCACACAAGCTTATAACCTCATATTACAAGGAAAACAAAGCAAAGTCGGAGCGCGCAGAAGAAGCGGATAAGGTATCTGTACGCATAGCCGAGATTATATCCGAAAAATCATTCGTATTTTCTCCTATCGAATTCACCACAATACACAAACGACTTTTTGAAGGTATATATTCTCATGCCGGAAGAATCAGAGATTATAATATTACCAAAGATGAATGGGTACTCGACGGAGATACCGTTATTTACGGCAACGCTATAAATCTGCGTGAAACCTTGGAATACGACTTCGGTGTAGAAAAGAATTTTGATTACAAAGGTCTCTCCACGGAAGATGTTATAAAGCACGTTGCGAGATTTATATCTAACCTCTGGCAGATTCATATCTTTGGCGAGGGCAACACGAGAACTACTGCTGTATTCCTCATAAAGTATCTTTCAAAACTAGGTTTCAACGTAACTAACGATATATTTGCAGAAAACTCCTGGTATTTCAGAAATGCACTCGTAAGAGCAAACTACAACAACCGCGAAAAAGGAATTACCGAAACGACCTACTACGCAGAACTCTTCCTTCGCAATCTTCTTCTCGGTGAAGATAATATTCTCTCTAACAGAGAAATGCACGTTTCTTACAAAGAGCCGGTAGAATCTGCACCTATCGTTAACGGACGAGAAACGGCAATTATTGAGATTCTCAGCGCAAATCCGAGTATTACGCTCGATGAGGTTGCCGAAAGAATAGGTAAATCCCCTCGCACAGTAAAAACGGCTGTAAAATCAATGAGAGAGCGCGGAATCCTCGAGCGCGTAGGCGGCAAGAAAAATGGAAGCTGGATGATCAAAAAAAACTTATAAATTTGGAGGCATGAGTGAATGGAGAATAAAAAAACACCTAAATATCTATACCATTATACGTCACTACAATCATTAGCACCTTTTCACTATTCACTTTTACCTATTACCTAATCGACAAGTTTCGCAAGAGAAGAGTGAAAAGTGAAGAGGTAATAGTGAAGAAGTAAAAATCGACAAGCTTCTGTCGAAACTTGTCGATTTTTGGTGCGGATGACGGGATTTGAACCCACACGAATCTCTTCACTGGAACCTGATGGTAACGACACCTCGGTGGAAACTCCCGTACCCGTGTTAAGTTTATTTACGTGTTTATTATAGCATAGAAACAGAATTAAATCAAGCGATTTCAATAGTTTTATTATGTTTTCTTACCAATTATTACCTACGGATAAAAAGGCGAAACAGGCTAAAATTCACCGCATGTTGCAAATAATATTGGTCTAAGGCAAGTATCCCTAAAATAGTTTTTAAAGCGATTGTAGAGAGTTTTTGTCCGCGAAAACCCGCCCTTTTGCGTCTGTTTTTGGTAGGGATAATGTCAAAAAATATACTGCCTTAAACAAAGAAAAGCGATTTTGAAACTGCAAATCTTAAAGTGCAATTTAAAAGTGCAAAATTCAAAAAGTTGCACTTTAAGTATTGCACTTTAGATGAATATATGGTATAATATATACATCAAATGAAAGACTCGGAGAAAATATGAAAGACGAAATTTTTGAAGAATACTCAAGAGAAAAAGAACC
The DNA here is from genome assembly GCA_964460165.1 of uncultured Ruminococcus sp. Taxonomy (GTDB): domain Bacteria; phylum Bacillota; class Clostridia; order Oscillospirales; family CAG-272; genus UBA1740. The sequence goes on from CAYWPS010000010.1 coordinate 3,935, forward strand.
AACTAAATACTATAAGACTTACGCATGGAAAACTGCGATAGGACTTCAAAAGGTTGACGGACTTGAGCCTTCGGAATACCTTATAAAAACTGCTGAGCAGCATATTGACGGTGACATAAGCTTTGATGATGCGCACAAACTTATAACCTCATATTACAAGGAGAATAAAGCAAAGTCAGAGCGTGCGGAAGAAGCGGACAAGGTGTCTGTACGCATAGCCGAGATTATATCCGAAAAGTCCTTTGTATTCTCTCCCATTGAGTTCACTACAATTCACAAGCGGCTTTTTGAGGGTATATACTCTCATGCAGGAAGAATCAGAGATTATAACATTACAAAAGACGAGTGGGTGCTTGACGGTGACACGGTTATTTACGGCAATGCTATAAACTTGCGTGAAACCTTGGAATATGACTTCGGTGTAGAAAAGAACTTCGACTACAAAGGACTGTCCACCGAAGACGTTATCAAGCACGTTGCGAGATTTATATCTAATCTCTGGCAGATTCACATCTTTGGAGAAGGCAACACACGAACTACTGCTGTCTTCCTTATAAAGTATCTTTCAAAACTCGGTTTCAACGTAACTAACGATATATTTGCCGAAAATTCTTGGTATTTCAGAAACGCGCTCGTAAGAGCCAACTACAACAACCGCGAAAAAGGCGTTGCTGAAACAACCTACTACGTAGAACTCTTCCTTCGAAATCTTCTTCTCGGTGAAGATAATATTCTCTCTAACAGAGAAATGCACATTGCGTATAAAGAGCCGATAGAACCCGCTCCGGTTGTTAACGAACGTGAAACTGCTATTATCGAAATTCTCCGCGCAAATCCGAGTATCACGCTCGACGAGGTTGCCGAGAAAATCGGCAAATCGCTTCGTACAGTAAAAATGGCTGTAAAATCAATGCGGGAGCGCGGAAACCTTGAGCGCATAGGCGGTAAAAAAAATGGAAGTTGGGTAATTAAACAATAAAAGACTAAAAAAGAGGACGATATGAAAACAGCATTTATATTTGATACGAATTTCATTCTTCAAAATGGTAAACTTAATGAAGTAGTTGATAACCTTAAGGCAGATTATAATGTATATGTAACACAGGTATCAATAGGCGAAAGAATCGCTCAGCAGTGTCGTGAACTCAAATTAAAATACGAAGACGCAGAACGCTGTAAGAATCAGTATAGTGATTTTGCAGAAGTTACAGTAAAAGTTCCCTATGATGCTACCGCAGAAGCATATCGTAAGGCAGTGCAAAGCAAGTACGAAACTTGCTTTGGTGATAATATTATTCCTTATTCTTCCAATTCAAAAACATTCGAACGCATTTTGCAAAGAGCAAATGACAGAACACCACCATTCTTAAGCGAAAAGGGCGCGAGCGATAAAGGGTTTAAAGATTGTTTGATGTGGATATCGATCGTGCAGTTTTTCAAAACTGCTAAAGAAAATAAAGTAGTATTTTTGACTGATGATAAAAGCGCATTCACAAAAAATACAGAGTTCTTAGTATCAGAATTCAAAGAATATACAGGCAAAGAAATAGAGTTTAAGCCTAATTCTTACTATAGAGAGCTTTTGAAATCAACAGAAACTAAAGTACCAACACCGCCCAAGGAAGACAAACCGCTTGATACAAAAGCCCTCCGTGATAAAATAGAAACAGTAATTGGTGCTATATGCGGTGTAGATTCATATGATTATTGGGGAAATGAAACCTGGGATAGAACCTTTTTCACCTCTCAATATGTAGACTCCGAATACATTCGTGTAGTGTTTGAAGGTTTAAAATCCGTTATAGACAGTCACGTTTTCGAAAAAAATATTTCTGGAGTGTTAGTATTTGGTTTGGATGAACGCATTCAGGTTGGCGAAGCAAATATCCCGATGGATAATTTAGAAGCGGCTTTGAATTTGTATGAAAACATTAAGACAAAATATTCAGAGTATATTATGCAGTTTTATAATGCAGTTGCAAGTATAGTTAATAAGAACTATGTAAAGCCAGCAGTTTCTTTTGAAGACACGGGCGAATTACCGTTTTAATTTCAAATAATATCTGTATTTTCGCAAAATTCTATGATATAGTGTTGTACTAATAAGGAGGTACGATGCTATGAAACAAAAAAACACAGAAAGCTTAGTGCCTAAAAATAACAAAACAGTGCCTATATTGCCGAGATTATCTCGGTGATGTAGGCACTGTTAAGATACAGGCATATTACGTTATTAATATTAATATCCACGAATGGCTTTAACGATTGATGTTCCTTGCCATTTTACTATAGCATCTGCATATGTTTTTACTATTGCAGAAGTGTGTTCAGCTCCCCATGGTTCAATAGCTATAATTTTCTTTCCCATCTCTTGGGCGAGGTCTAGTTCTATGTTAATCCATTTACTATATGTTGAGTATACACCTGCCAAAACCAAAATACAACTTGCATGCTGCATTTGATTACGAATTGCTGCTTTCAGGTTAGCTTCAGAAGCAGCATTATGTATAGGATCGTCTTTTGGCACAGAGTAATTTCTATATGTAAAGTTAGGAACATTGTTTAATAAATTTAATAGCTTAGCATAAGCATCACTGTAGTTCCAAGAATGACTAATAAATAAATTGTAGATCATTGTTTTATCTCAATTCTTTTTTTAAATTTTCATAAAATATTCTTGTTTCCATTGATTTTCTTGTTTCCATGGAATAATTATCGTATCGCTCGTTAATTGTTTCTCTGGTGCGTTTTCTAACAGTAATATATTTGGGAATATCACCGACGGATTTCAACCTTGGCCAGTAGCTAAGATAACTGGGGAGAACAACTTCAGTTGTTAAAAAACTTGCGGTAGGCATATCAATTTGCGCAGACATACCTATTTCGAAGGGAACCCACCAGGAAGACTTTGTTTTTTCAGATATAACGACTATTATATCTGTGCATGAATTTAGATTCTTTTTAATATGCTCGGTAAGTTCTTTTCCTCCTGCAGCGATGTCGCTATCTAATACATCCAAATAGGATGAAATTCCATATTTGGTAAATGCATTTTGTATAGACACTGCTAAAATGGAATCTTCTTTCTTATGCGAAATAAAAACTTTCATAAGTATTAATCTCCATTACAAGTGCAAATTATCGCGGGTAACCATTGAAGCACTGGGATAAAAATAGATATAGTGTATAGTGAAATAAACAACCACGGCAATGCTTTTTCAATTTTTGTTAACCCCACATACTTGTTCTTTTTGCTTAGAGTATCCCACTCGTATGTAAAAGGCTTCAATGGTAGAAGCAGCTCGATTTCATTTACAATATGATACTTTACGCTACTAAGATTTTTATAACTTTTAATAGAGTACAGCCAAACTACACAAACAGCAAATCCAACAACAGAAAGGACTATACTTTTATAGTCTAGAGAAAACGATATGACAGCTAATAATGCTGCATTTATCGTTATAAAAATATTGTTTGAACTTACCCTTTTCTCTGTGTTGTAATTTGCCATCTCAACGCAAATTTTCCATTGCTCAATCACAGCGGAATCGTACTCCTCTCCAAATTTTTTACGGGAAACTGATTTAAGTTTCACATAATCACCTCTTTCCTTTGTTTTATGAGCTTTATAGCTCTCGTATAATAATACGCAAATATTCGACAAAAAAACTCATTTTTTTCAAAAATAGAAAATATTTATTCAGAGATTTTAGTGAAATTAAATTGGTTTTATCATGATGCACACATTTTCACAAAAACTAACACAAACTTCAAAAAACGACAAAAATATTGATTTTATGTTTCTTGTATGATATAATAAAAAACATCTAGAGTAGCCAAAATCGTTTTAGGAGAATAAATGTTAGATTTTAATATTAGTTTGGATTTTAAACCGTATATAAAAAACATGTCCGAAGCAAATACTGATGCACTTGTTATTACAAGTTGTGATATCCATATGTTACCGAATGATGATCGTATGTATTCTAATTTTGAATATCAAACGTATAACGAATTAAATTCTTCAAGAGGTAATTTGGGATTCATCGATATTGAGTTAGGGCTAGGAGGATATAGCGGAAGACCATATCCGAGAGTTTATACAAAATGTTTTATGTTGTATACAGATAAATATCAGATGATTAAACCAATGAAGATGACAAATAATGCGAGCGAATCGAAGATTAATTTGCGTGGTGATACCGTGATAGGAATTAGATATTATTTCAGAACGGAAGATGAGATTTTTAGCCTTATTCATTGCAACAGTATCTTGTTTGAGTGTTTCTTTGCGTTGGGAAAAACAAGGAATACCTATGCAATAATGTGTCAATTACAAAAGGAAGATGCGAAATGGGTTGCAAAATATGCTAACACATATCGTCCTCACTATGCTACAAATATCAAGAACATGGTAGATTAATATAGTTGTAATTTAATTGCAATGTGCAATAAATTTAGTACACATTATAGTGATAATTGATTTGAATCCACGAAAAGGGGATCTTATGATGGACAAAGGACAAGAAAAATACATATATATTCCTGCAAAGCCGGGGATTGAATTATCGGAAACAGTTTTATTTTATTTGTTATCGTTGGTTCCTAAGGGAAAACTAACAACTATGGAAGATATAGAGTGCTTTTTAGCAAAAAAGCTTAATACCGAACGTATCGAATTTTCCAGGGATTATGTATTCAATAATGATTTTATTAATGAATATACAAGTAAAAGAGATACATATTTTAATGTTCCATTACATAGGAATGTTTCTTCGAGAGGTTTAGTAGAAAAACGATATGCAGAAGATCTAAAAAGAGAAGGATTTATTATAGAAGAAACAAAGGTTTCCACATCTTCGATGAAAGTTCGAGACTACAAACGTTACTTGGTTTCTTTCGAACAATTAGATATAGATATGGATTTGGTAATGCGCATAAATAAAGAAGGTTTATCGTATATAAACAATTCAACAAGAAATAAAAAAATATAATTTCGATTTAAAGAGGATAAAAAATGTCCACATTAGTTGCTATAATGCATTTGCAACTAATGTGGACATTTTATTTAGGAGTAAATTGATATGCAGAGACAAGAAATTTTAAGTTTATTGGAAACGATGAGAAAATTAGTTCAAAAAGGAACAGAGATTATAGTAATACTTGAACGGCTTATAGAACTTGATGATTCCAACCAATTAAATGGCGGATTCGATATCTTTATCAAGCCAGGGACAATGTGTCAATATTGTATTAATTGGGATAAGGGCATGTGTTCTGTAATTGCTAGGGGATGTGACTTTAATCCTTTGATATGATTTGAACAATATTTTTAAATAAGACATAGGTTGTCCTTATTAACCTTTAAGATTGCCTCGAAGGAGGTGATTAGTCTTGGGAACTGCAGAAAGACGTAATGCCTTATTAAAAATATTGTGTAGTATAAGATATGAGAAAATAAGCAATCTAGCTGAAGAATTGGGAGTATCAAAAAGAACTATTAGGCGAGATATTGATGCGCTCAGTTATACAGAACCCATATATACGCGCCAAGGTAGATATGATGGCGGTGTATATGTATTGGAAGGCTATTATAACAGAATAACATTTTTCGATGACAATGAAAGTGCACTGATTAGAAAAATATATACTAAGGCTAGTCAATCCGGAACATATTGTTTTTCTAATAATGAAATACAGATATTAGAAAAAATTATTAAAAACTACACTAAACCGGAGATGAAATAACATTAAAATGTATTCTATTCTACAATTTCAAAGCTGAGAATAATCTTTTCTATTTCATCCCATGAGATGTTGTCAGTGCAATTTAGCTTGAATATGGAATTGTGCTGCCGCCATGTTAACAAGAGTGTACCGTTTTTATCGGTATAGTAAATAGGAATATCATTCACATAAGATTTATTATACGAATCATCTTCTGTATCAATCAAAATAGAACTTTGTATATCTGGAGACTGAATAAGTACTATGGTTTCATCAACATTACACCATGTGCTTTGAGAAAACCTAGAACCACTTGTTGAATCTTGAAAAGTATAACCTTCAGGAATATATGTTGGTTTGTAAATGTCGATTTTTAAATCATTATTGGTTTCCTGACTTGAAAGTGTTCCTCGTTTTTCTTTAATATCAACAAAGAATCCCTTAATCTCTTCTCTATAGATAACACAACAAGCAGCAAGAGAAAGGACTATGGCAGCAATTAAAGCTATGGCAACAGATCGTCTTATTGAAATGCGGCGCTGTTGATCTTTGTGTTCTTGAATAAGATTGTGCATTTTTTGGTTAAATGCATCCGAGGTTTCAAACGGAGCTGCCGGAAGAGCATTAATTTTATCTAGTCTTGCCGTAGTAACCTGTAACAACGCATTTTTAATCAAAGCGAGTTCTTGCTTAGTCATGAAGTTTAGCCTCCCTTATCTTTTCTCTTAGTAAATTTAAACCACGGGATATCCTGGATTTCACTGTGTTAAGATTCATATCAAACATTTTAGCTATCTTATCGGCATTGAGTTCATCGATAAGATGATAATAAAGAATTTCCGAGTATAGTGCCGGCATTTTAGAAATTATATCAAGAATACTGTTATAAGTTTCATTGCCGACAACTTGATCGGCAACATTTTGCTCAAAAGCAGGGTTAGAAACAGAGTCTATTTCTATTAACGAAATGGGGATCTGTTTCTTTTTCTTTCTGTAGAAGTCAATTGATTTATTTTTAACTACTCGGTAAACGAAGACTTCTTGAGAGATCTCGCTATTGAAATTAACGCGGTCGATCTTTTTAGCAATTGTAATGAATGCATTATCTAAAACTTCTTCGGCATCGTGATAATCTTTAGTTATTGCCCATGCCAGAGCCAACATCTTTTCCTTATACTTGTAAAACAGCTCCTCAAAATCGTCTATATATTCCGGGTCTTCAATGATAGATAAATAGAATTGTAACATATCTTCTTTCCTCATAATGTTGATATATTAATTCTATATGTTATGGCGTTTTTTGTCAAGTGAAAGGAAGTTGCATGTTTATTGAATTTATATGCGACACTTTTTCGTATTCTCCTTCGGAACAAAAACAAGGAGGTACAAAAAATGAAAACAATTCGTTCCAAGAAAAATTCAAAACTCAAGTACGTTGTATTTGAGAAAAAATTCTATAGTGAGGAGGTTGGTGAGTATATCGGCTATGGTATTATTTGCTATAATGAGTTTGGCAAAGAAGTCGAGCGTATAGAAGATATTTCTCTTAGTAAGAGATTTGTTAAAGACTTAGCTCGAAAGTTTAATAAGTATTCTTTGTCAGCTGTTCATTTCATGGATGCTGTTCTAGATGCAATTGACTGAATATTTAATCCAAACGAGCAATTATTGATTGTATATTGGTATAATTAGTGATAAAATGCAATTCTATTTAAAAAAATAACTGTCTCTTAACATTAATACGAAATAGTACATAAAAAAGTTGCATGAAAATAACTAATATTTATTAATGATAAGTGATGGTTGCTTTTGATTTTCGAAGATATGTAATATACTAATTATAAAGAACATCATAAGAGGTGTATTATGGATTATTCTGCAATAGGCAAACGTATCAGATTGTACAGAAAGAAGAAGGGCTGGACTATAGAGAAATTTGCAGAGCGTCTGGAACTAAGTAGTACGCATGTTGGATTAATCGAACGAGGTGAAAATGCTCCCGGTCTTGAAACTCTTGTGAGAATCGCAAACACATTAGAAGTATCTACAGATATGCTTTTGTCCGATTCATTAAGTGTCGGCTATATGCTGAAATCTAATGAAATCAGTGAAATGATGACGGATATTTCCAAAGAGGATCGAGATCTTATTCTTGATGTTTTACATCTGATGGTATCTCGTAAAAAGAAGCCTAAATAAACACGGAGAACCCGCTTAATGCGGGTTCTTTTTCGCAAACGGTGCATAAATATTTACATTGTGCGATGATAGTTTTTAAAGAAGTTGTTTTTTTGCAACTTCTTTTTTTTATTGGCACAGAAACTGACCGCATTAGATAATAACATAAGTGTGCAGCTACAAAAAAATAACCGGAAGGATTTCAAAATGGAAAAACAAAGAAAATTTATTGATGGCTCACTCCTTATAAAAGAAGAGGAGTCTAAAGCAACAATTAACACCAAACATTTTATAGCCAATAACGGTACAGAAAAAGTTATTGTATCTTCAGAAGCACTCCACTTCTATGATGAAAGTAAGAAGAAGTGGAGAAATATAGATAACTCTCTCGAAGATGCTGAAGGCGGTTATTCTGCTAGGTTTGGTAAGTACAAGGCTAAGCTCTCGGATGGTGAAACTACAGAAAGAGTAGAGGTAATCGGAGATAAAAACGCATTTAGCTGGGAGTATCTGGGTACTAGAAGACCCGAGAAACTCGATGTACGCGATCATGCACATCGAAAGAGAACAAGTAAGGCTAAGCTCGAAAGTAGAGTGCCCGGTAAGTTTGGCGGTGCTTCGAGCAAGGTAGTATATGAAAATTCTGACGGGAATGTAGACCTTGAATATATCGTGAAAGCAAATAGCATAAAGGAAAACATTCTTGTAAAAGGAAAAGCGGATGTATATAAGTACTATTATGCACTTGATGCAGAAGGGTTTAATATCAAGCTTTCAGAAAATAGTAGGTGTATAGAGCTTTACGCAAAGGATAATGATAGTGCAGATAGCATACCTGTGTTTGTTATTCCCGAGCCGTATATGTTTGATGCAAACGGTGTTTCATCTAATAATGTATTTTATGAGCTGGAAGAGCATCAGGACGGATTGTATCTGTTTTCGGTAGAAGCGGATGCCGCTTGGATTAATGCTCGGGAAAGAGCGCTACCCGTTACAATAGATCCGCAATTTGTTGAATATGAGGTATCTAATGCTAACACAATAATCAACGCAACTTCGTATACAACAACTTATTACTATCAAAGCAATACCTATGACTCATGTGGAAATACAATGGCAACTAACAAAACTAGTAGCACTGGAATTCGCATAAATAAAAATCAAAATAGTGAGACTTACTGTGAACTGGAAGTACAATGTGCAAATGTTCCTATTGCTAATAGCGAAAAGGTTTATTCTGCAAAGCTTATTCTCACACCGAAATCATTACCTTTAAGTAATGTATTTAGCATATCAGGTGCAAAAGGTTGTATAAATGAAAATAAATATGAAATAAATATTACCGAACAGGTTAATTCCGGGTCTAGTTTGACTTTAAAGTTGCAACCTACTTGTAACTGTAATGTAGAGTTTGCGTATAGTGGAACAAATGCTCCATATATCCTCCTTGAGTATGAGTTAAATGATGCAAATAATACTAAAAAACATATTATTCCTCTTATAGATAATGTAATTGGATAATATAATCTTTTTACGGATGAATTTGTAATCGGGTTTGAGGATATCGCAGATCCCATCCTGGGTATTGGTATTTCGCATCTATATAAAGAAACGGATATAGATTATCATTGCGGCAACGATTTTAGACTTAACATCAATGAGACATTGAAGAAGCTGGCCAATTCCACTTCAGACGAAATGTATGAATATACAGATTCAATGGGCATGTCTCATAAATTTAAGGAACGATTCTATTATGTAGACGATAAAAACGACAAGGTTTATATTGATGATTCAAACAATAAAAACGTTTTGCATGTTGATGCCGGAGGAATACTTTGGTACGATGTTTCTTCTGGTAGCCAAAAGGTGTCTCATAAAGCATATAGAGAACTTTACACAATTGGTGGCATGATGGCGTCTTCAAATATCGAAAATGTCAAGAATTGTGAGTGGTTAGAACAGAGAAGTGAAGAACAGAAGAATCTAGGAGATCAGATAAATTCTTATGTTAATGCTATACTAAATTTCGTAGCAGTTGATAAGAGTGATGGAGAAATTGTTGATGAAATAAGATATATAAATGAAGCACAAGAGTTTATCGAAAATTATAGTTGGATTTTGACTAAAAATGAGGCATTCTTCAGAGCAGTTATAAATGCAGTAAAACTTATTATTGCTATGTTCGCCAACAAAATGCACTTTTATTCTAAGGTTTGTTAGTGTAACGTTTTTTATGTTTTTGGCCAGGCGTATTAACGACAACTCGCCTTGAAAATCGGTGTTTATTTTAACATCAATAGTTGATGCTTTGCCATCAATTATAATGTTGCCGCGTTCAATGTTAATAAAGCTTGAGTGTGAGGCTTTACCGATAGCTAGCGATCTACGCGGCGTTTGCAGCCCATAAATATCCTGCGTTAGTTCGATAAGACGATTTGTACCGGAATTGATGATGTTTTCTATTGATTTCATAGAGTTCTCCTTATTTAGTTAGTATACAACAATTATAAAATTCAAATGGGACAAGCAATGTCCTGTTTTGTAAAAGTTATATATGATGCTTGTATGGAGAACTTTTAAAATGATATAAATGAAAAAGTCCGCAATGCAAAGTGCGGACAAAAATAGATAGTTTATTCTTTATATTTACTTAATAAAAATTGAGGAGGATGAATGATCCTCCTCTGAAAGTCCAATCGGTTTGAGCATCATTACTGCTAGGCTTGATTGGATCTATCATATATATTGTATGCACGATTCTGCAAATATATACCGGCTATTAAATTTCAAAATGATCCTTCCAATCAGGTGGGAAATTAAGCCTAGACAAAGATATGAATCCGCAGTATTCGGCTATTAAATTTTCCAAATTCAAGGTGAACTCATGCCAGTCTGCATCGGTCGATCTCAAATATTTCATGGCTAAAATTATTTGATACAATCCGTTTCGTTTAGGCATTGGAGTAATACTGTCTTGTTTTATAAGCTGTGGAGCAGTGCTTATAGTTCTATTATAAATTCTGCTGTTGTGAGCGCAAATATTACGTAAGATGGTAGTCGTATGTATCCATGATGTTATCATGCTGTGAGACGGCTTTAATTCCTTGCCACCGGGAGATTTGTATTTGAATTTATCCGCAAACAAATCAAATGCAGTGTTGGGACCAGTTTTTAGATTCTTTATTATTTTGGATAGTGTACCGTATGACAAAATTTCCACAGTAGCCCAAAGTGGTATAGCACCATCATAGTTTTTGAGGTTGTGTTGGATAAACACATCATTAGAACGTAAAATTTCGGAAGAAATCTTAGCATTGTTTGTCCAGAAGCGTTCTTTGTTTGAGAATATATCCGGCGAATGTAATATCAGCGCATCATTATATATAATCAGTGAATCAACGATTTTTGCGCGTAAAGACACCTCAATTCTACACAACATATCGAACAATAATTTTGAAAGTTTTCTGTCGAAAACATACAATGATAATATGTCTGAGAATTTTGTTCCGGGCACGTACTTTTTAGTAGAATTGTTATACAAATGATAACTATATCCTCTGAGCCTGTAGTAGCCGATGTTAATAAGTGCAGACTTTACAGTTTCTTCTGAATCAATTAATAAATCTGCATCTTTGTAAGCTTGTATTTGCTTTTCTATTGTCAAAATAGTCTTTGGAAAGCTATACATCTGAATGTCTCCCCTAAAAAAAAGTCCCACCGGGTTGCGCAAACCATCTAAGATAGTTCTAGGCGTGGTGGGTTCTGTTGACAAAATTATACCATGGTAATTCTTAAATGTCAAGTGTTTTTTCAAAAAAACAAAAAAGAAATTGTAAAAAAACAAGCAATATCTTTGTTAAAATTGCACAACGATGCCAGCAGATGCAAAGCATAAAAGAATATGTTTATTCAAATACAATATCGTACTTATTTGATTTGCTGGGTTATTAGGTATAATTCTCAAATAGTAAAAAATAAATTGTTAAGTGATTTTTTGTATTTAGCAGTCGATTTTAGTCACTTAATGCGCAACAAATGTTTTTTGAAGTACTAGTTTCGCTCTTATAAAAGAACTAAAAGAGGGATAAAAATATACCCCGGGAATTATTTATCGAAATTTCCGGGGTATAGCATGTTTTATTCTACAATTTCAAAGCTGAGAATAATCTTTTCTATTTCATCCCATGAGATGTTGTCAGTGCAATTTAGCTTGAATATGGAATTGTGCTGCCGCCATGTTAACAAGAGTGTACCGTTTTTATCGGTATAGTAAATAGGAATATCATTCACATAAGATTTATTATACGAATCATCTTCTGTATCAATCAAAATAGAACTTTGTATATCTGGAGACTGAATAAGTACTATGGTTTCATCAACATTACACCATGTGCTTTGAGAAAACCTAGAACCACTTGTTGAATCTTGAAAAGTATAACCTTCAGGAATATATGTTGGTTTGTAAATGTCGATTTTTAAATCATTATTGGTTTCCTGACTTGAAAGTGTTCCTCGTTTTTCTTTAATATCAACAAAGAATCCCTTAATCTCTTCTCTATAGATAACACAACAAGCAGCAAGAGAAAGGACTATGGCAGCAATTAAAGCTATGGCAACAGATCGTCTTATTGAAATGCGGCGCTGTTGATCTTTGTGTTCTTGAATAAGATTGTGCATTTTTTGGTTAAATGCATCCGAGGTTTCAAACGGAGCTGCCGGAAGAGCATTAATTTTATCTAGTCTTGCCGTAGTAACCTGTAACAACGCATTTTTAATCAAAGCGAGTTCTTGCTTAGTCATGAAGTTTAGCCTCCCTTATCTTTTCTCTTAGTAAATTTAAACCACGGGATATCCTGGATTTCACTGTGTTAAGATTCATATCAAACATTTTAGCTATCTTATCGGCATTGAGTTCATCGATAAGATGATAATAAAGAATTTCCGAGTATAGTGCCGGCATTTTAGAAATTATATCAAGAATACTGTTATAAGTTTCATTGCCGACAACTTGATCGGCAACATTTTGCTCAAAAGCAGGGTTAGAAACAGAGTCTATTTCTATTAACGAAATGGGGATCTGTTTCTTTTTCTTTCTGTAGAAGTCAATTGATTTATTTTTAACTACTCGGTAAACGAAGACTTCTTGAGAGATCTCGCTATTGAAATTAACGCGGTCGATCTTTTTAGCAATTGTAATGAATGCATTATCTAAAACTTCTTCGGCATCGTGATAATCTTTAGTTATTGCCCATGCCAGAGCCAACATCTTTTCCTTATACTTGTAAAACAGCTCCTCAAAATCATCTATATATTCCGGATCTTCGATGATAGATAAATAGAATTGTAACATATCTTACTTCCTCACAATGTTGATATATTAATTCTATATGTTATAGTGTTTTTTGTCAAGAAAAATAAAAAAACAGGTAAAAATACATTTTCTGCAACTTTTTGATAAAAATAATCGTAATTGTAATCGGTGCAATCGGAAAGGTTTTAAGAATGAAAAAAATAATTGTATCTTGTTTTGCGATGTTACTATGTTTAACTATGTTATGTAGTACAGTTTGTTATGCGAATGATAATGTAATTTCACCAAGATTAACAGATATTATGCAGGCAACAAGCTCTTTTGAGGTTAATTCACAAGGTGTTGCATATATTTTCGCCAGTTACACTGCATATGAAGATGTGGTAAGTTATGTTCAAATTAATATTAAATTAGAAAAAAGAGTTATGCTTTTGTTTTGGAAAGATGTAGATAGCTGGAGTTATCAATCTTCGGCAGTGAATTATGCTACCGATATTGAACTGGATGTAGGCTCTGGTACATACAGAGCAAGTTTTGAGTATATTGTACATCATCACGATGGTACGATAAATACGTATACGGAAGAGTTAACAGATTCCAAATAAAATTATTTTTCAAAGATTGCACCACTCTCATTAAAGAAAGGAATAAATTGAATATTGAAACCGGCAGAGCGGCGATTGGAGATAATAAAAATCCTCTGCAGACGAAGAAAAGAGCGTATGTGTAATTTAGCCGCCGAGTTCGGAGTGTCAATAAAAACAATACAGAGAGACATTGATGAAATAGGCTTTCTCATTCCAATTAGGATAAAAAGAGGTCGATATTATGGTGGAGTGTACATAAAAGAAGATTATAGCTTTGACAGAGCGTACATGAGCGACGTAGAATTGAATTTTATGCGCAAACTTCTTGATTTTATTGCGTCTAATTCTAATTTTGGTTTCACAGAGATAGAGATTGAGATGCTACACAAAATAATCAGAGATTACACTTGTCCTCGATAAAATCGATCTATATCTTATATCACCTAATAAATAATAATTAGCCACTAATGTGGCGGACATACAGAATTATCCGCTAAATTAGTGGCGTTTTTTGTTTACAAAATAGGAACTGCAATGCTTGTCATCATATAGATCATCCCTCTTGTTAGTTAAATTAGCACATGATTATTCTGGTTCAATATGAACAGTACATAGCTAGATATCCTTAAACTCTCTAAATTTGAATTTTAAAAGCAACAAATCAAATTTAAGGAGTTTATAGATGGGTAAACATTTTTATTTTATCGATCCCGATGGGGAATTTTGCTCAGAAGATGGAACTACCAGATACCGTCGTGAAATAGGGAAAAATGGTGATATTACGGCACGATATATGCGTGAAACTATGGATGTGAGATTCACAGAGAGCAAAATGGGTGATGTCTTAAATTTGATAGAGATAGGACAAGCTCATCTAAAGGAGTGCAGAAAGCAAGAAAGACGTGAACAGTATATGAGAGATTTACAGTATGAAAAAGATACTATAATTTTCTCTCTTGATAATGTTAGTGAAGAAAACGGAGAAGAACTCTCGTATCACGAGATTGTTGCGTGTGACTCCGATTTGGAAGAAGAAGTTCTTAAGCGCGAGAAGCATTTGATGTTGAGAAAATGTTTATCTGCATTAAACAAAGAAGAGCATCACTGCTATGGTAGACACGGGCGACGTGCATTGTATGATGATCGGAGCAGCTGGTGTAGGTAAAACTGCATACTGGTTATATCCTAATATTGAGTATGCATGTGCATCGGGAATGTCATTCATGACTACTGATACAAAGGGTGATTTGCTTAGAAATTATGGTGCAATCGCAACCAAGTACTATGGATATAAGATATCCGTCATTGACCTTAGAAACCCGATGCGATCAAGCGGAAACAACCTTTTGCATCTCGTTAACAAATATATGGATCTTTACGCTAAAGAACCGACAAAGATTGAGTACAAAGCAAAGGCTGAAAAGTACGCAAAAATAATTGCAAAGACGATCATTCTTTCAGGAATGGAGTCTGGAAACTTCGGTCAGAACAGTTATTTCTATGATGCTGCAGAAGGACTTCTTACTGCTTCTATTTTGCTAGTTTCAGAGTTTTGCGAGGAAAATGAAAGGCATATAGTTTCAGTGTTTAAGATAATCCAGGAACTGTTAGCACCCGGAAAAACGAGAGGAAAGAATCAGTTCCAAAGTTTGATGGAATTGTTACCCGCTGATCATAAAGCAAAATGGTTTGCTGGAGCAGCTCTTAATACCGCAGAGCAGTCAATGGCATCGGTTATGTCAACTGCACTCTCGCGATTAAATGCGTTCCTCGATTCAGAACTTGAGAACATCTTGTGTAATCCTACCGAGGTGGATGCAGAGGAATTCTGCAATAGTAAGAGCGCGATATTTATTATCATGCCCGAAGAGGATACAAGTAAATACTTCATGGTATCACTTTTGATACAGCAACTCTACCGAGAGATACTAGTCGTTGCAGATGACAATGGCGGCAAGCTCAAGAATAGAGTAGTTTTTTATTGCGATGAGTTCGGTACACTTCCCAAGATTGAATCGGCAGAAATGATGTTTTCTGCGTCAAGATCGAGACGTGTAAGTATAGTGCCTATCATACAGTCTTTCGCTCAGCTTGAGAAGAATTATGGTGATGAAGGTGCAGAGATCATAATCGATAACACTCAGTTAACAGTGTTCGGTGGCTTTGCACCAAACTCCGAGTCTGCAGAGAAATTATCTAAATCACTTGGAAACAGAACGGTGCAGTCAGGATCGATAAGCAACAGCAAGAATGATCCGTCACGATCTTTGCAGATGATAGAGAGAGCTCTTATGACTCCTGACGAGTTGAAGTCACTTCCTAAAGGAACATTCATTGTAACTAAAACCGGATTTTATCCAATGAAGGTGAAACTAAAATTGTTCTTCAAATGGGGAATTCGATTTGAAAAAGATCCTTATGTTGTAGCAGTTAAGGATCATTCGACTATTCAGTATGCAAACAAGGACATTTTAATAAGTGCAATAAGAAGAAAATATCCATTAACAGAAGAGAATAAAGTGCATGAAAGAAGTGTAGTTACTGCGGGTGATGAATGCGATGCTCGCAGTATAGATGCAGGTAGTGAATTAACCGAAAATAGTATTTTTATGGGGCATCAACCAAGAGCGGTTAAAGGAAATGCGTCGCATCCAAATAAGATAGAAGCATAAAATGAGCTGACTAGAAAATAGCCAGCTCTAAACAAAGAGAAGGAGTAGTTAAAATGACTGATGAATTACAAAGATCATAACACATTTAGAAATGGCAACTTTACAATGTTTCCAAACGAAGCATTTGCCTTGGATTTAAGCATGGGTGAGATATGCGTATATTTATATCTGCTCTATAGAGAAGATCGAAGCAGCTACACATGTTATCCAAGTGCGAATACAATTGCGCGCGACTTAAAGGTTAGCCGACCGACTGTGAGAAAATATGTCGAAATGTTGGAGAGGAAAGGGCTGATAAGCACCGAATACACATTGATACAAACAAAAAAATATGGAAAAGCAAACGGTAATTTAAAATATACTATTCTACCAATCAAGCCGGTTTTTGATGCTGCTTTTCAAAAGAGGCTCCTTATGCAACAGAATCAAATGCGCATTGATAATCTTTTGTGTAAAATAAAATAATCTAATATAAACTAGGGCAGATAAAGAAATATACGGTTTACCGGGTGAGAAATTGTATGCATATGATAAGAGTAGATAAAGCACCTAAATATGCAAATGAGAAATTTTCATTGGCTGTTTCAGTTCCGTTTTTTTGTATAGCTCCATATGCAGGGCTACTGGTTAAACCACCGGCAATAACACATGCTTGATATCTTGAATTCTTGAGGAATAGTTGACACAATGTAAAACCTGTCAAAATGGCAGACAGTGTAATTAATAATCCATACAAAAAGAATTTAACATCAAATGTTTTTATTTGCAATCCGGTAATCAACCCATTACTTGCGAGGAATAGTGCCAACCCAAGATCTTTTATGTGCTTAAAGCATGGTGGAGATGTTTCAGTAACTGTGTGTGTTGCTTTTAAGAATCCCCCTATCCAAACTCCTATGAGAAGAATTCCGGCAGTACTTCCAAAGGATATATTTGTAAAGGGAAGCGGTATATTCCCAATAAAATTCCCTAGGAAGGCAGACAAGTATATCCATAATATCTCTGAATATGGTTGCTTTAAGACGTTTTCTTCTTTTAATGATTTTGAGTTTCTTTCACTTCTATCGTAAAGAAATATTTGAACGAAGATAACTGCCAAAATAACTCCGATAGGATATGTACAACCGTAACTTAATACTGCAGCATCCCTGTGATCTGGTATCAAGTCACACACATTTGATAATCCGGGAGTACTGGTTAATGCGCCACAAAGCAATCCTAAAAGAGACGCTTTGCTTATCATTGGATCGATGAGATTTATAAGCAGCATAGATGTCACTCCCGCAATACTCATCAGAGCTCCGATAATAAAAGCTATCGAAGCTCCTTTTGAGTTTGTTCTAAGTGATAATCCACTTTGTAATCCTATCACAGAAACAAAAAGAGAAGTGCCGAGCATAGAGATAATTTGCATAGTGTCTTGTGTATCTGTGATGGCTTCAAAATTTTCATCTACAAAGAATGTGTTTAAAATAAATCCTACGAGAATTGCAACGAATAGTATGCCAGAAACTCCAAATGAAATCCCGACGATTTTAACCCTGCCTATTATAAGACCTACAGCGATAATTAAAAACAAGAGGTTTATCGGTGTAAAAAGAAGCTCAAGTAAGTCCATTGTCTTGTACCATAAGATGTAGATGTAAAGGCCGTATTTCGTGATACATCATTTGAATCTTGTCTAACTGTTTATCAATATGATAGTGTCCACAGAACCAAACCTCGTAGTCAATCTTTTTTTCGAGCATCCCAAGCCACTCTTCTGTTGATCTATCTATATCCGGCTTGAAAAACTTTTTAGATTTTGCCTTTTTAGGTTTCCTTTTTATACTTGCATTCTGCTGGGTTGATACGAACATTTCGGTAGGGATATAACCTAGTGGGCAGGTATGAGTAAGCATTCCGTATATTCTGTTTTCTTCATTGGCTAGGTTATCTTCAACCATTTTTTTGATTTTATTATCAGGCATCTCATCGTGCCAAAACGGAGTTCCTTCTTCAAGACAACGAAGCTTATCCACGCTGTGAGCTCCACCCACTACCATGTATTTTTTACCATCAAAAGTATAAATTTCGCCATCTATTGCGAAAAATATATTAGGATGCTTAGGTTCATATAACACCTTTCCACCACAGAAGCTTCTGATCCCGTATGTACCTACGTTTTGCGGTCGGTTCTCCTTGTTCCCATGTAGACAGAATAAAGTGATATTGAGGTTGGATATTTCTTTTTTCAAATTATCATCGCGCTGGTCATCATAGAAGTTAAAACCCGCATCTCCTAGAATTATGAGTATGTCTTTTTTTCTTGTGTTCATATCATGGCAAAAGCTTTTAACTTTGGCAAAGTTTCGGTGCTTATCACCTGTAATATAGACTTTAGGCGGTGAGCCATCATCATAGTAAGAAACAATCACATCGTTCCTATAGGCTTGTCTGACAGATAGGAAGAATAATGCCAAAGCTTCGCTTATTACACCACCTGTTATTGAAAAAACTATAATATTTTCAATTGAAATTGGTGATATAAAGAGCGCTGAAATTAAACCTACAGCAAATCCTAAAGTGTATTTAAAATAATCATTGCGTGTCTGTTTATATCTATTACTGCTAGCAAGAATTTTAATTGAGCATATTGATATTGCATTCAGGATAATGCCTATGATACATAAGATTACAAATGACATAATAAACCTCATTTTATTCCTTTTTTCTTGATTGAATATATATTTGATTAGCGTAAACACTCGTACCGGCACACAAAATCCCCTGTGTTGTAGAAATAAATAATGCATTAAAAAGATCGTTTAAAGTTGAAATCTCACTTGTAGAAATAACCCATAACGTCGATAGTACAATAGATATTGCTCCTAGTGTGATAGGGATTAACGCATCTTTAAGTCTGCTTTTCTTTAGACCAATTCCGGTTATGTATAGCACAGGGATTAGAATAAGCAACTCGGGTTTGATAAAATGCTCCAATGACATATTCTATACCTTGACAAGCATTAACCCTATGAGCGCAGAAATAAACCCTCCTGAGAGCGCTGCGATAATTGCGGTAACAATTTGTTGCATTCGCATTCGAGGTTGTCCCTCGATTGCATCGATTTTCTGTTCATGACGTGCCAGATGTTCATTGGTATGTTTTAATTCTGTTGCAAGAGTGACAAGAGCTTCGTTCATCGTGCGTATTTCTATATGTACAGCCTTTAGATCCAAAATGTCTCTTTCGATAGTCTTTAGCTTTTGCTCATGCCGCTCTAAAACGATCTGTGCGTCTTCCATAGTACTTGCTCCTTTCTTCTCAGATTTAGCTCGGCTGTACTTGCATTATACAGTTTAAAATGGACAGTAAATGTCGGTGTTAAAACAAAAGTAAACTCAAAATTTAAGAAAAAATCCATGTATTCATGGACATAAAAACTCCGCACCTCAAATGAAGTGCGGAGAAAAGTTAATGCACAAGCTTTTTTGTAAGTTTAAAGCAATTATATAGAATATCTATTGTGATTAAGGAAGATGGGGGGTGAGATGTTTTCAATTCTTTATTTACATCATAGTTTGGGTACAAACTACGATAAGAACGACAGTTTCTAATTGCTATAATTTGGATGTTATTATGTTGTATGATACAATATGATTCAGATAAGCCGGTTATAAAATTATGGTTTAAATTTTACAATCTAGAGAATCAAGATTAGTTTCCAGGATATGCTTTTATGAACATTCGTAGGTTGTAATCAATACGCGAAGGCGTAGATAGTGCGGGGTTGATGAGCTTTGTATTGAGAAGATTATCAATTTGCTCACCCAATAATTCAGCACGATTTTTTTCACCGAAAACTGTATTAAACATAGAAAGTAAAGAATAACCGCCGAGATAGTTAGACGAATAGTGCTTCTTAGAAAAAAGTTGATTGAATCTATCGACTTCGGACAAGTCTTGTTCTTTAAAAACTTCGCTAATTTCGTTGCTAATGCGAAAATTTTCGCATGCAAGCGTAAAAGTGTATCCCCAATTTGCTGATTTAGTTGTTTTTCTATTAAAGTCTTTTAGTTCCCATAGTATAAAGGGAAGAAAACCACACTTTTTGATTGTATCATGAGTTGGTTTGGTAAAGGAAAGGAAGTCATACCAGACATAAAGACTACGCTCGTCAAACACATTCTCTATATACTGCGAATGTCTTTCTTTTACGCTTCCTATACATAAAAGCGACATGTATTTTCCTTGAGCATTATAGCCATCAATATTTTCATGCTTACTATTCAAAAAAATGTTGGATTCAAAGAAAATTGGCAAACGAAGACTTTCTATTTTCCAAAAGTCTGAATCGAAGCTAGTACAAAATGGGGCTTTGAAGATTATTATGTCTCCAGGTTTGTGTTTTGCATGTATGACAGAAGCTTTGATTTTTTTGTATTGCGGTTGTGATGACAATAATTGTTCTTTTAGTTTAGTAAGAACTTTTTTTCTTTTTTTGACGTCTTCCATGTTGCCATTGTTTATCCAATCTTCCAGACCGGCATAATTGTTCAATAGATCCAATGCTTTGTTTTTTACGGAATCAGTAAGCATTCCATGTTTCCATTGCCAATCAGACAGGGCATACCAAAAAGAAGCATATTCGTTATCAATGTAACTTTGCTCGGTAATATATTTAAAATGCGAGAAAATTAAATCATTTCCTTGTTTAATGTCATAAAAGGCAAAAATGTCTTTGCACGCATCGCGTACATCTTCAGCAATATCACATGAATAAAGCGCAGTTCCCCAAGCTCCCATACAACCTCCATATTTTAATATCCCATTAGTAATAACCAATCGCTATCGGCAGTACTTCCTAACAATGACAAAGTATCTTTGGTTTCCTTTCCCAAATCTTTCACAGCTTTGCGTGCATTCTTTTTTGAAATGCTATTAATTTTATTTGAAGGTGCTTTGCCGTATATGATACTGGTAAATTTCCCAGTTAAACAAGCAGCTAATACGCACTGTTCTACTACACGAGATTGCGCCAAACTATTGCATGTGTAAACAACAAACATATAAAAACTACCTTTAGTTTTTTTGTGTTGATTATATCTTGCGGTAGTGTTTTTTGTTCGACCAACATAAAAAATAGAGTTAATATTTTTTCTTTTTCGAGCGAGAACATATACACATATCTTGTTTTTGTATTTATTTTTATAGTCGTTTTCGTCAGCCGCAACACTAGTTACAATTGCTTCATATACAGTACTGATTTTTTTGCAGATAAAGACAATTGCTGCGATAGCGATAAGAAGCAATCCCACCGCTACAACAACATTCCAAATCATTGTCACGAAAGCTTTAATAGACGTTATGAGTGATGAAGCCGCTGCCGACATAGCTATCATTTGAGAATATAGTGTAGATGTAATAGAATATGCAGCTACAGCGCTATATCCATTTGCGTCAATATTAACAACCGCGTTGTTGTGTGCATAAGTAAACGTATTATTTTCCAAAACGCAATCTGCTAAGATTGTTGCAAAAAAAATCTCGTCTTCATTTATAAACCTGCTAATAATTGGATTATAATATCTACTCTGCAGATAATACAAACCAATCTCGACAGAATTGTAGTAGCTCGTTAATTATAGCATAGATTTTATTTGATTTCAAGTATTTATGCTTTAAACTTGTAATAAACAGTTATACGTTGACATGAACTTGTTCCTTCTTTTTCTAAATGGCCTACTTCTATTTTATCTATTAGTAGTCTTAGAACGTTCTCGCTGATTTCGCATTTAAGGAGATAGTCAGTGATGTTTGCTTTGATACTTTCTATTTCTAGACAAGTGATATCAAAACACTTTCTCGGATCAGTAATTTTAATCGCTAAACTTTTTTGCAGATTGTAAAGTGTTTCGAGATCATCATTTGTGTGGTTTTTATATCTCTCCTTTATTCGTTTGTTTGTTGCTTGAAGTTGTCTTTGAAGTTGAGTTTTTCTGATTTCTTGAGCTTGTTGTAGTATAGAGTTTAGAACTGTTTCACACAAAGATGAGTATTTGTCTGAATTGATGAATTCATAGATGTGTAGATCAATTTGCTTCTTTATTTCATCATATAAATCATCATAGTATATGAAATGATGGTGTGTGCATTGTTGCTTATCTTTTATATGCTTTGCGCATCTGAACATGGCTTTGTTTTGATGCTTTAGCTGCTTGGATACTAATTGAAGTTGTTCTCCACATTCTGCGCAAAATACTAGATTTTTAAAAACGTTTCTGTAATTGTGTTTTATATTTTGCATGTTTGATAGCTTGGTATTCACTAGATTGAAAGTTTGTCTATCGATAATAGCTTGATGTGTATCAGCGACAATAATTTGATTTTCAATAGGAATTTTTACACGCTTTTTCGTTTTGTAGTTGGAAACTTCTATCTTGTGGTTAACCATATCTCCAACATATGTACTATTAGTAAGGATCGACTTTATAGTCTGATAAGACCATTTGTATAGATGTTCTTGTGTAGCGAATTTTAAGAATCTGGTATCGCCGTTCATCACTTTGTATGATGCCGGTGTAATAATCCGATTATTCTCAAGATGTTTTGCGATCTTGGAGTAACAATATCCCATCTTTGCTAAATTAAATATTTCTTTTACGATCAAACTAGCTTCCGAATCTATTATCAGTCGGTTTTTATTTTCTGGATCTACTTTGTAACCGTATGGTGCTTGAGCGCTAATAAATAATCCGTTCAGTGCACGTTGCTGTTTTGCGGATTTGACTTTTCTTGATAGATCTTTTGCATACATATCGTTTAGAATGTTTTTGAATGGAGCAATATCATTATTCTCTGTCAGTGTATCAATACCGTCGTTAATAGCTATATATCTGATTCCTTTTGTAACAAAATACACGTCGATATAGTATCCGGTTTGTATATAATCTCTTCCCAAACGGCTTAAATCTTTAGTAATCAAAGTGTTGAATTTACCACTTTCGAGATCGTTTATCATCCTTTGGAATGCCGGTCTATTGAAGTTCAAACCGGAATACCCGTCATCAATATAGATATCAAATATTTCAAAACTATGTTCTTTACAAAACTTAGTTAACATCATCCTTTGAGTTCCAATGCTCACACTATCTCCTGCTTGCTCATCATCTTTACTAAGCCTGCAATAAAGTGCAACCTTGCTATTGTTATTCGTCATTTTTGTTTGCCTCACTACTTGAAACTTTATCAGCCTCTTTACGTATATAGTTTTGGTAATTGATGTTCTCAGAAAGCAAAGCAAGTAATACATTTTCTATTGATACTTCGCTCAAAAAAACGTTTTCAATTTCTCTGTGTTTTGTCATGATTAATCTCCTTTAAAAACTCAAAGAGATTATATATGATAATCAGGACGATGCTTGTCATAATTAAGTACATTAATAGCGGAAGTGAGCGCTTATGACAGCACTCAGAGGTTAAATAAATTACTCTTTTTTGATTATCGGGACATAATTGCATTGAGAGTAGGGGGCTGTGCAACAATCGTGCCTTCTATACTCGCATGAAAAACATATTTCATCATGAAGTAAAGTGGCGTGGAAATAACGGTATAGGTAATCATCGGGATCATAAACTGTGTCGTTAATCGGTTCGCGTTGATTTGACTTTGATTTTACATTATCTTTTTGGTTATCATTGGTATCATCGTTACATTTCATAATTATACTCCTTTCATTTTTAACACAAGTATAAATTGTAACTAAGACATTTGATGTCACAGATATAAAAAACTCCGCACCTCAACATGAGATGCGGAGAAAATCAAATTATATAAATGAATATTTCTAATCAACATCCAAGTGTAAAATTTGTGTTAAATGTTGAGCAAAAATGAGCTTGCCATCATATTTTCCAGGAAGTATTTCCTCATATTCATCTTTTGAGTTTTTATGCAGATTTTTCCCTTTGTAGTAAAAACCTCCCCATAAAAATATGGGGAGGACATATAGAATATGTTTTTAATCAATTGTTTTAACTTCCAAAGCAAGTTTAGACCTGCGAGAATAGATGACACGAAGGTTGTTCTCTCCAGAGGGAGATGACACTAGAGAAGTAAGTTTTGTGTTATCTTTATCATATAATATCAAAGTATCACGGGCAGGAGAATTACACATACCTGTATAGGTTTCGTATGAATCATAATATAAATCCAAGGAACAATTGAGTAGATGGATTCCACCAAAAATTAAACTAAAAAGAACGAGTGCGAGAGCCAAAAAGTAATAAAATTTTTCAAGATTTAATTTTTTTGTAATTATGATCAAAACAATACAAGCAACGATGAATATCAGCAATATGGTGGCGGTAAAAACGATGTGTTTAATTAGAATACTTTGATAATTATTCATTTATCCTACTCCTACTATACAATGGTATATGGTCTGAACAACTGTTGGGGAAAGATTAAATGCAAATGAGAACTTCTTACCCAAAATTTTTCCTGCGTACTTCAGTTCCATCTTTTTGAATTTGAATCCGGGTGTCTTAAGCTTTGAACGATTCAACTTTTTCAAATTCTTGATTTTCTTTGCAGTATTAGCGCTAATTGCAGAAGAGACAATGAGAGAGACAATTACCGCCAGCAAATCGGTCAACAAATCGAAAATGTTAATTTTCTCACCGCAAATCCATTTACATGCATACTTTGCAATAACAGGTACAAAGTTAAATAGTTTAGCTAGTATTTTATGTTTTTGTCCAAACGGATTAACGGAAGCTAGCCCCCATGTGAGAGCAGATCCCACATAATCGCCCAAACTAGGGTTAAACGATGCGTTTTTGCCCTCAATCAACCTACGGACAACGAAAACAACTATATCTGCTATAAATTGGACTAGTAATCCAAAAAGAACACCTAAGACGATTTTAGCTATTGTCGATGCTATTAAACTTCCCGACAAATCAACATTGTTTATTGGATCGTCATAACAATATGTATAAATGTTGCAAACAATGAGTTTATCGTCGGATAGAATAGTTTCGGAGCAATCCGCTGTTACAAACCTTCCAACGCACGCATCATAATATCTGCTCTGGAGATAGTACAGTCCAATTTCTACATCATAGTAGTAGCTTCTGTATCTAAACGGGTTGACAACAGCAATGGAAATACCCTCGTCGGTACCGGAGATGTTAGTAATAGCACCCCAAGCATCATAGGTGTATCTCGCCTCAACCTCACCGTTAGCGTTTGCAATAGCAATAATATCGCCCTGCAGGTTCTTGAGGAAGTAGTGAGGAGTACCGTTATAGATAATTCCGCAAACAGATTCCTCGTCATCGTAGATGGGGATGAGTGCGTTTTCACCCCAAGTTTCACGAAGAATCTTGGTTCCGTCGAGTGTGTACTCGTGCTTAACGCCATTTACAGTCTTGCTCGTTCTGATGCCGTTGGCGTTGTAGGTGTAGGTGTTGTTATCAAAGGACTTAAGCTGACGTCCCTTTTCCCAAGTCAGAGTATGACCGAGATACTTCGTAGGATTGCCCTGAGCATCGTATTCAATAGCATATCCGTCATAGGACTTAAGAAGGTCGCGCCAAGTAGTATCGTAGAGATATTCCTTGCCGTTCTTAGAGACGATATTACCATAGTTATCGTACTTCATACTGTTTACGACAGAGCCGTTTACAGTCTCGGTAAGAAGCTGACCAAGTGCATCGTAGGTGTACTCGGTAATATTGGTGATCGTCTTGTTATCCGCAGTCTTATAGGACTCGGTTACAGAGGTGATTCTTTCCTCGGCATCATACTCATATGAGAGCGTTCTGCCATCGGAGAGAAGGATCTCGCTCACAAGCTGAGTTGTGGGAGAGGACTTGAGCGCAACATTTTCCTTGTGCTCTCTGGTTTCCTCGCCTGCATGGTAAGAGAACTGACGAGAGATAAAACCGGAGCCGAGCTGGAACTCATCGAAGACCTTTCTGCCGAAGCTATCAGTCTTGGAGTGCGTCTTAATGGTATTGTCGCCTACGATAAACTCAGCAGTGGAGTTATTCTCATCTGCAGCAAGATATACCTGCTCGGTACCGTCAGACAGAGTAAGAATCTTCTTTGTCTGCTTACCTTCATCATCGTATACGTAGCGAAGAGTATGAAGAATGTTCTTGGCGACTATGTTCTCACCGTTAAGCTCGATAGCGTAGGTAATCGCTTCGATAAGCGTGCCTTCGCTGTATATATAATCTATAATTGATGAAGTACGTATCTGGGAGCTTGCTCACAAGGACGGACGAATCAATTTCAATATATGTGGTAAAAATGAGAAACATTTTTACATAGGGAACGCAAGTTCACTCAAGAAATTCAACGAATTTCTGTCACATTAATTATACTCTTTTTCACCGAGAATGTCAATAGAACGAACGATATTACCGCTACCATCGTAGACGTATTTGTAGTGAGCCGTTACGACATTTTTTGCATTAAACCACTTTTCGGCTACAAGCTGACCGACACTGTTATAGGTTGCGTTCATAGTATCGCCGTTAGCGTAAGTCATCTGTTTGAGACGACCGTTGCCATTCTTGTAGGTATACTGAATCAATTTTTCTTTCTTGCCTTCAATACCGATAGACTCAAGATTATGGAACGCGTTGTATGCAGGCTCATACGCCATACCATCGTCGCGAGCGATTTTGGTCATATTATCAAAGGCATCGTAAGCATAGGAAACGCTTGCAATTTCAGCACCGTCTGCGTTTTTACTCGTTACCTTGGTGGTTCTGCCCGCATCTTCGTACTCATAAGCAGTCTTGTTGCCGCGATAACAGTACTTATTAACAGATATTCAATTTTAATTTATAGTTACTTTACAAAAAAGCAGCACCTCTTTCGAGATGCTGCGAAAAGAATAGTCTATGATATAACCAAAGAAACATTAATTTTTTAATATAAATAATATTACGCTGGAAATGATGGGGAAGATTGCGGGAAGAGAATACAAATCATACAATGTCGATCCACGTTCGAGTTTAAATACCGCAATGTTGATAATTGATGATAGTACACAAAGACCGAAACAAATGAAAGAAATAAAATATAGATTATTTAACACTTTTGTGTATATATCAAACTTTAACGACAACATTGAGAGCAAAACTGTAGAAATTATTCCTAAAACAATCAAGGTGAAAATGCCTATTTTGATAATTATTGTTTTCATTGAGAACCAATGATTAGCAATAAGTAAAATTGCTAAAAGGTTCATAATGCAACACATGTTAAGTAATCCCCATTTAATAAATGGTTTTATCATTTCGTTGACCTCATTTCTTTTTTAGTGTTTTACCTTTCTTGGCAACACTATTGTATACATTTGACATGCTTCTGAATATGCTTGAACTTAATTTGTAGTATGTTGCTCCTGTGGATGCAGAGAATTTTGATGTGCTAACACCTGCACCAACAACAAAACAAGTACCACACCAAGCAGTATATGCCTTTACATTCCAAACTGTTGCCGATACACCAGAAAACCACCCTTCATAATCTTTAGGCGTGTTAAATTTGCCTGTATAGCCAAAGATGGCAAAAATAGAGATTGATGCATCTCCTGTTGTTATCTTTTTGGGGTTAAACAGCATATTGGGATTTTTTGTGATTTTAGATATCATATTGGTCAAATCACTGCTTAATCCGCCGCCACCATAAAGATAAACATATGGAATATACCAAGCTCTTCCTTGTCTTATAGAAGAAACAGTGTACCAAACGAGTTCTACTCCAAAAGTAGTCCAACCGACAGATAGCTCTATCTGAAAACCATATCCAACGACTCGCAAAGAGGCAAACCCAGTTTCATCTGTTTTATTTACACAATTGTTTTCACAATAAGTGAACAAACAATGCAGGATGGTTTTTTCATAAGATCCAATGTATGTTGTATCATCCCCATTAATAAACCTACCAACACCTGCATCATAATATCTACTCTGCAGGTAATAGAGTCCAATCTCTACATCATAGTAGTAACCTCTGTATCTAAAGGGGTTAACGACTGCAATAGAAATACCCTCGTCAGTACCGGAGATGTTAGTAATAGCACCCCAAGCGTCGTAGGTGTATCTTGCTTCAACCTCACCGTTAGAATTTGCAATAGCAATAATATCACCCTGCAGGTTCTTAAGGAAGTAGTGAGGTGTGCCGTTGTAAATAATACCGCAGACAGATTCCTCGCTATCGTAGATAGGAATGAGCGTATTCTCACCCCAAGTCTCGCGGAGAATCTTGGTTCCGTCAAGAACATACTCGTGCTTGACACCGTTTATAGTCTTGCTTGTTCTAATGCCGTTGGCATTGTAGGTGTAGGTATTATTGTCAAAGGACTTAAGCTGACGTCCCTTTTCCCAAGTCAGTGTATGACCGAGGTAAGAAATCGGGTTGCCCTGAGCATCGTATTCAATAGCATATCCGTCATAGGACTTAAGAAGGTCGCGCCAAGTAGTATCGTAGAGATATTCCTTGCCGTTCTTAGAGACGATATTACCATAGTTATCGTACTTCATACTGTTTACGACAGAGCCGTTTACAGTCTCGGTAAGAAGCTGACCAAGTGCATCGTAGGTGTACTCGGTAATATTGGTGATCGTCTTGTTATCCGCAGTCTTATAGGACTCGGTTACAGAGGTGATTCTTTCCTCCGCGTCATACTCATATGAGAGCGTTCTGCCATCGGAGAGAAGGATCTCGCTTACAAGCTGAGTCGTGGGAGAAGACATAAGCTTCTCGTTTTCCTTATGCTCTCTGGTTTCCTCGCCTGCGTGATAAGAGAACTGACGGGAGATGAAGCCCGAGCCGAGCTGGAACTCGTCAAAGACCTTTCTGCCAAAGCTATCAGTCTTGGAATGAGTCTTGATACTGTTGTCGCCTACGATAAACTCCGATGTGGAATTGCTTTCGTCAGCAGCAAGATATACCTGCTCGGTACCGTCAGATAGAGTAAGAATTTTCTTTGTCTGCTTACCTTCATCATCGTATACGTAGCGAAGAGTATTAACAACAGTCTTACCGACTACGATCTCACCGTTAAGCTCGATGGAGTAGGTAATTGCCTCAATAAGCGTGCCTTCACTATAAATATAATTATACTCCTTTTCGCCAAGAATGTCAATAGAACGTACAATATTTCCGTTGTTGTCGTAGACGTACTTGTAGTGAGCAATGAGAGCATCTGTCGAATTATACCACTTCTCGGCAACGAGCTGACCGACGCTGTTGTAAGTAGCAGCCATCTTGTCTCCGTTTGCATAAGTGATTTCCTTAAGACGTCCGTTACCGTTCTTGTAGGTGTACTGAATAAGAGATTCAGACTTACCATCAACACCGATAGACTCAAGATTGTGGAATGCGTTATACTTCAGCGCATACTTCATTCCGTCGCCGCGTGCGATCTCGGTCATATTATCGAAGGCATCATAAGCATAGGAAACGTGAGCAACCTCGGCACCGTCTGCGTTTTTACTCGTTACCTTGGTGGTTCTGCCCGCATCATCGTACTCATAAGCCGTCTTGTTACCGCATCTGTCGGTGACTTCCTCGTTACGTGAGGTGTCTGCATCGACAGTATATTTTGTCTTGTTGCCTCTCGCATCGGTTTCGCTGATCAGGTCGTTTCCTGCATTGTCACCGTCCAGATCCGGATTATCCGAATTGTATCCGAACGCACGGTAAATGGTTCCAAACTCGCCGTCTGTGAAGGTGGTTTCGGTGATGGTGTTACCGAATGCGTCAATTACTTCTGCAAAGCCATCGGAATCGATAGAGTCGGTGGAGTCGGTTGCATCGGCATCCTCGTAATCTGCATCGTCCTCTGCCTCTACAACAAAATCGTTTGCGGTTACACCGATTTCGATGCTGTTCCTTACAAGCTGGATATCGTCAAAATATGCGTATCCGCAGTTATAATCGTAATCGCAGTAGATGTAAATATACTGAATGGTTCTGTATTTACTCTTAGAGAACTGAAGGGAAGTGAACTGCCATTCCTCAGTGCAGGGAGAGAAATCTGCTGTAAAATCCTCATAACCGTACTCTTTATAAGTAGTGTCATAGTATTTAACTCTCGCACGAAGTCTGAATGTAGGAATCCGAGAGCCGTTTCTGTCATGCATAGGAAGACCGTAACCCTTTGCCCAGCCGGAGAGAGTAAAGGTTTCTCTTACGGAACGATCTGTAATAGGATATATGATCTGACCGCAGTATCTTGTGCTGTTTACATCTCCGATCATATACATAGATCTGTTGAGGTTGAATCTTGTAGAGGTAGATACAGAGCAGTTAGCGGATCTATAAGCCCAATAACTGTAACTCATTTCAAAGTTGCCGTTCTGGATCATGTTGTAATCGTTTGCGAACGGATTATTCTCAAGCTGAGGAGCGCAAACGTAAACGAATCCTGAACCATCAAGAACAAACTCAACCTTAACCGACTGAGTATAATCGATCTCAAACGGAGCAATCAGTCTAATATACTGAGAATTTGTGTTTGTCAGCTTCTCACTTACGGCAAGAACGGTTCCGCCGGAGGTAGAAACTCTTATGAACGCACCGGAATTATCACCGGTGAACTTGCGTGCTACTCTTACGTAAGCCGAGAATGTGTATTCGCCTGCAGCAAGGCTGATAGTATTCTGAGTTACGGTGTTGTTTGCTGCGGTTGAATCAGTTGCTTCGATTTTAAGGATATATCTTCTAAATCTATCAGAATTATATCTGCAATCTATAACTGTCGCAGTAGTACAGGAACAACATTCATCTACTATATTCCAGTTAGACAATCCGTTCTGGAATGTATGGTTATAAAGTAGGTTAGTGTTATTGCGTATAATACTTGCTCCGCCGTCTGCAGAATAGGGATGAATACCACTTACTTCATCGTCAACACCAGTATTACCGGTATCCTCGGAATATACGTAGTCGCTGATTACGTTTCCGTCGTCATCGAAGGTATATACAGTCTTTATAACGTTTCCACCATCGCAATCATCCTCAAGCTCGGTCGTAGTTACTGTCGTTCTCTTGGATGCCATAGAGTAAGAATAAGTAGATTTAGAACCTTGAACAAACGTACCGTTTTCAACGCCGTATTCGGTAGCTGACGTTACCTTATAACCGGAAAAAGCATAAACGACTTTATATACGCTGCTACCACTTGAATCCTTAAGAATTATAGAGGTAGGCTTGTTAGAAGTGTAACTGATAACGACCTGGCTACCATCGGGGTAGGTTACGGTTGAGAGGTAATTTCCAGAGTATGTGTACTGAACTGAAGTTTCGTCCGGTGCAACGATGGAGATAAGATTGTTTCCGGAATAATTGAACTCAAAGGTTCTGCCGGCTCCGTCTACAACAGAGGTGATCTTTCCGGAAGTGTAATTGATCTTATTGGTGTTGTGGTTACCATCTTCAATTGTTATAAGACGTCCTGCAGTATCAAACGTTCTTTTCTCATCACCAATAGTAAGGATAGAGCTGCAAGAATCGTACGACATATCGCCATCTTCGTTCTTGTATATGCATCCATCAGAGGTTGTGAGAATTGTTTCGCTGCCATTCTCGTCGGTGAAAATGTATTCAGAGCCAACCATACACATGCTCTGCATTATATTAAGCTTGAAACCGCAACCTACATTCATAGCGCTGAAATCTGCGACATTGAGCTTGATTCCTGGAGTATTTGTATGTCTGTAAGAACCAAGAATGCTGTTATAAAGATGCTTAATAGTTACAGGCATTCTGTTTCCTGCCCAGGAAAAATCGGTTGAGTCGAACATAAGGTTACCATACTGCATATCAATTGCAGCCTGTCCAAACTTGCCGAGAGAGTGCGTGTGTGCTTGATAAGAGGTATTTACTGCATAGTTAGACTCATAAGTGATTGCAAGTTCAGGCTTCTTATCCGATGTAGCGCCGTAGAGAACAACATTACTGTTAGAATTTACCGTTTCATCAACAAGCTTCAGAACAAACTTGTTATTATACGTTTCGCCCTTGCTAAGACGTTCTATGAGATTTGTGACATCAAAAGCATAGCACAGATCGCTTCCGGTAGCGTTCATAGCATCGTAGTCAATAAGGCTACCTTCGATATGAGGCTCGTAATTATAGTAGTCGCACAGTGCATCATTAATATGATAGAGTCCAAGCTGGGCATCTGCAGAAGTTGCCGAGGTTCTCTTTCTATACACTCTAAGCTCTGCCTTCTTGATTCTGGCTCCGAGAGAGAGGGAAGGGTAATTAAAGTCTAGATACATTCTATGACGAGTATATGTGTATGTAGGCGTTTCAGGTGCAAGGCTGCCGCAGCAGTATTTGTCAGTTGCAACGCAGCTTACCTTATAAGAACCTGTGTTAGAGCTCCAAGCCTTGACCTTAAGATAATATGTCTCGCCAAGTGTAAGGCTTGCAGAAATTGCAAAGTTTCTGCCGTTGCTATCGTCATTGTATCCTATCTGAGTTCCGGATTCGTTATAGAGATAACCCATAGTATCAAGCGAACCGCTGGTGAAGAACGTGTAGTTTCCAATATAGTTGCCATTGTGAGCTTCACTTATGTTTGCAACAAATTTATACCATACAAAATCGTTTGCATTAGGTATACAGCCGAGAGTCCACTTGTTATATGCAAGATCAAATGCTTCCTTCATACTATTGTTGCTACAACATGAGTAATCTATTTCATCTGATGAGTCTGAATTGCTTTCAGCGGTTGCGACTACACCTACTGTATGCTCGTTACTTCCTTCGTTTTTCCAGCCGTTGCTCCAACCGTATGTAGAAATGAGATTTGCATTAGTAATTCTGATCTGCGGGTCGATTACAACAGGGAATGCACGTGATTCTTCGTTCATCCATGATGCATCAGCGATAATTGTGAGAACATAGTCACCGTTATCCTTTGCGATCAAATCATAGTCTACAGCGGTAGAGGTAACATTATTGCTATCGACCATAAATGGTGCGGGGATATGGAAAATCTCGTCCTCTGTTTCGATATCATTAAAGACAATTGTTTTCTTTTCTGCATCAAATGTTGCCTTTACATTTGTGCACTTGAGCACGAAGGGGTACTTATACTCATTTCTTGTATTCTTAACAACAATGTTTTCTTTAACACCGGAAGACTCTACGGTATATTCATATACCGAATCCGCCTCGACACTGTTAAAGCGTACGATCTTACTGCCGTTATCAGAGTCGAAATAACGCTTGCTTACCTCCGGACGTACTCCCTTATTTCTGTTTTTGAATGCTTTTTTAGCAAGAACGGTTACTTTATGCTTGCCCTGTTCTATGCTGAAGAGTTCATCATTCTTTTCGTTGTTGCTGAACTTTGCAACGAAACTGTGCTTTCCGCATACATAACACTTTCCGGCCTCATCTTCGGTAAGAGTATCTTCGATATCGAGATACTCTCCGGATTCTTCGTCCAATGCATGTATATCGGTTGCATAAAAGACATCCTGCTCTGTTCCGTCACTCATCTTGAATCTTTTCTTGTTTTTTTCTCTGAGTTCGGGAATTTCATTAGTGCGAACAACAGTATGCTCGCTTCTGTCCATGAGTTTAGATTCTGACTCCGCATGATGTCTCAAATCCGGAGTTTCTAGCATCTCATGTGCTTCGTCTGATGCAAGATATAAATCAATATCTGCATCAAGTCTTTTTGTGTCCATTTGGTTTCCTTTCTGAAATAAAAGTTTTGCAGCTGCAGGTCAATTATAAGAACTAAAACAGACAGATAGTGTCATGGTTGAAAAACTCAAGAATCTTTTTGATAAAAATGAATGATTATAAGTACAGCACCTCTGGGTATGATTTCGCAGTTAATAGTATAATTCATCCACACTAAAAAATAAGGGGCTAGCTCATTAAGCTAACCTAAAGAAAGAAAAAAGCGACAGCTTTTTAC
>CAYWPS010000011.1:0-10588 GCA_964460165.1 uncultured Ruminococcus sp.
GAGAGAATCCGCCACTACCGACAGACCTGCGATACCGGTAGCAAACCAACGGGTAACGTGCTGATCGTGCAGAGCCATCTGGATCTTCTCATAGCAGTACTTATCGTGCATGTAGTGGATGATGTTGAGCGTATTTACGTACACGCCCGCAAGCCATCTCATCATATCGTCATATCTCTCCATAACCTCGTCGTAATCGAGATATTCTGAGGTGATGGGAAGATACTTAGGACCGATCTGCTTGCCGGTGATCTCGTCCTTGCCGCCGTTGATAGCGTAAAGAAGGCACTTGGCGAGGTTGGCTCTCGCGCCGAAGAACTGCATCTCCTTACCAACTCTCATAGAGGATACGCAGCAGGCGATGGCATAGTCGTCACCGTGAGTGAAGCGCATAAGGTCGTCGTTCTCGTACTGGACCGACGAGGTCTCTATCGAGGTCTTGGCGCAGAAGCGCTTGAAGTTATCGGGGAGTCTTACGGACCAGAGCACCGTGAGGTTAGGCTCGGGAGCGGCGCCGAGGTTGTTAAGGGTGTGAAGATAACGGTAAGACATCTTGGTTACCATGTGGCGTCCGTCGATAGCAACGCCCGCGATGGACTCGGTTACCCACTGGGGATCGCCCGAGAAGAGCGCGTTGTACTCGGGAGTACGCGCGAATTTGATAAGGCGGAGCTTCATAATGAAGTGATCTACAAACTCCTGTATCTCGCTCTCGGTGAATCTGCCATCCTTAAGGTCACGCTCGGAGTATATATCGAGGAAGGTGGAGGTTCTGCCAAGCGACATAGCCGCGCCGTTCTGCTCCTTCACTGCCGCGAGATATCCGAAGTAGAGCCACTGAATAGCCTCTTGGGTATTCTCCGCGGGCCTTGAGATATCGTAGCCGTAGGTGAGCGCCATCTTCTTGAGATCCTCGAGAGCTCTGATCTGATCCGAAAGCTCCTCGCGGTCACGGATGACGTCGGAGTACATAGCGGATCTGGTCGTGACCTTCTGCTGACGCTTGTCCTCAATAAGACGGTCAACGCCGTAAAGCGCTACTCGTCTGTAATCTCCGATAATTCTGCCTCTGCCGTAAGCATCCGGCAGACCGGTGATGATATGGCTGGAGCGGCAGGCTCTCATCTCGGGAGTATAGGCGTCAAACACGCCGGCGTTATGCGTCTTTCTGTGTATCTCAAAAAATTCCTTGACGGCGGGGTCGATCTCGTAGCCGTTATCCTTGCACGCCTTCTCTGCCATGCGGATACCGCCGTAGGGCATAAGCGCTCTCTTGAAGGGCTTGTCGGTCTGGAAGCCGACGATCTTCTCCTTTTCCTTGTCAAGATAACCTGCCGCGTGGCTGGTTATGGTGGAGATCACCTTGGTGTCCATATCAAGCACGCCGCCCTTCTCTCTCTCCTGCCTTGTGAGATCGAGAACCTGATCCCAAAGCGCGAGAGTGTCCTCGGTAGCGCCCTCGAGGAAGGATTCATCGCCGTCGTAGGGGGTGTAATTATGCTTGATGAAGCTGCGGACGTTTATTTCTCTTTCCCACGTTCCGCTTTCAAAGCCGCGCCATGCGTTCGTTTTTTCTGTCATTTCTATATCTCCTTGAAATTATTATCCATTTTTAGACTCATTCTAAATTGCAAATACATTATAAACGAAAAAAGCTGTATTGTCAATAGGATCCGACAACATTTTTCGCCCGGGAGTTAAAAAGATATGGAATAAATTCCATATTTTATTCACTCATATAATTATATCACGTATGCCGGTTATTGTCAACTTAATTTGCTTCGTTAAATTGACGTTTTAGAATAAAATAATGGGATTTCTGCATTATTTTTGCCTAAAATCGTTAAAAAAACAACAATTTAAAACCTTTTTTTGTTTTTGCAGCGCTCCGCCGATGCGCGTGTATTTTTGCTTTTTCTTTGTAAAACGACTTGAAATGCTCCCGGATTTATAGTATAATATTATGTTGGAAATATATACGCCGCAAAAGCCCGTTTATTCAGACTTGCGAATTTACGCGCTTGGTATCGCGGCAAATCATAAAACGCAGGAGGAAGAATGTTTACGGAGATTCTTGAAAAAATTAAGAAATACGATACTATCGTAATTCACAGACACTCAAATCCCGACGGCGACGCGCTCGGAAGTCAGATCGGTCTTAAAAATATCATAAAGGAAAACTTCCCCGAGAAAACGGTATACGCCGTGGGAGATATGACAGCGAGATTCGCCTTCATGGAGGACTCGGCGATGGACGTCATCGACGGCTCTGTGTACGAAAACGCGCTCGCGATAGTGCTTGATACGTCGGCATCGGCTCTCATCAGCGATGAAAGGTATAAAACGGCAAGGGCTACCGCAAGGATAGACCACCACATCTTCTGCGAGAAGATATGCGACACGGAGGTCACCGACACGTCGTACGAGAGCTGCTGCGGACTCATCACAGAGTTCGCAATACAAACCGGTCTTAAGCTCAACGCCCTTGCGGCAAAGTCGCTCTACACCGGTATGGTGACCGACTCGGGCAGATTCCGCTACGACTCCACGACCTCAAACACCTTCCGCCTCGCAGCCCGTCTGCTTGAGGAAAAATTCGACACGGGGGAGATCTACGCGGGTCTTTACTCCGACAGCTTCGAGAACGTGAGGCTCAGGGCGCAGTTCGTGCTCAAGATACGCTTTACCGAATGTAACGTAGGATACATCTACACGACCAAGGAGGAGGTCGAGGGATACGGCGTCAGCATCTTCACCATCTCGCGCGGTATGGTAGGCACAATGAGCGACCTGCGCGGCGTTGATATCTGGGTCAACTTCACCGAGACCGAGGACGGCGTGCTCGCGGAGCTGCGCTCAAGCAAATACAACATCAATCCCGTGGCGGTCAAATACGGCGGCGGCGGACATCAGAAGGCGTCCGGCGCAACCCTCAAGAGCCGAGAAGACGCAATGTCGATGCTCGAGGATCTAAACGAAATTATAAGGAAGAACACAAAATGAACGAGAATATGACAACTATACTTAACAAAATCAAGGAATATAACAAAATAATAATATTCCGTCACTTCAGACCCGACGGCGACGCCGTCGGCTCTACCAAGGGTCTGCAGAGAATACTGAGGCTGACCTATCCCGAGAAGACCGTGCTCCTTATCAACGACGACTACGCAGATTACCTTGAGTTTCTCGGAGGCGAGGACTCCCCTGTTGCCGATGAGGAATACGGTGACGCGCTCGGCATAGTATGCGACACTGCCACCGCAAAGAGAATATCCAATCAGAAGTTTGCTCTCTGCCGCGAGGTCATCAAGATAGACCACCACATTCCGATCGAAACCTACGGTGACTACCAGTGGGTCGAGGAGGAGCGTTCCTCCACCTGTGAGATGATAGCGCACTTCTACGACACCTTCTCGGATGAGCTTATTATAGACACCGAGGCGGCAACCTATATCTACGCGGGTATGGTAACAGACTCCGGCAGATTCCGTTTCAGAGACGTATCCTCGGAGACCATGCGCCTCGCGGGAGTTATGCTAAAGAACGATATCGACACGGACGTGCTCTTCGCTCACCTCTACCTCAAGGACTTTGAGGAATTTAAGTTCGAGTCCTACGCGCATAAGAAGATGAAGATCACGAAGAACGGCGTCGCCTCCCTCTTTGTAACAAAAGCAATGCAGAAGAAGCTCGGCATCACCAAGGAGCAGGCAAGCGCAAGCGTATCCTTTATGGATTCCATCAAGGGCTCGCTCGTATGGATCGCGTTCATCGAGGGTGATAACGAGATACGCGTAAGACTTCGCTCAAGATTCGTTAAGATCAGCGATCTTGCAGAGCAGTACCGCGGCGGCGGACACGCCTGCGCGGCGGGTGCTACCCTCTACTCCAAGGCGGAGATGAAGGAGCTGCTCGCCAAGGCGGACGAGCTCCTCGGTGAATACAAGGCTAACAACGAGGGTTGGCTATGAGGATACTGATAACGAACGACGACGGCATAAACGCCCCCGGCATACGTCTGCTTGCCGAGTGGGCGAAGGAGCTCGGCGAGGTAACCGTGGTCGCCCCTAAGGTAGAGCAAAGCGGAATGAGCCACGCGATACAGTTCGTCGAGCCTATCGAGATAAAACAAGTTCCGTTTATGGAGGGTGTCGAGGCGTGGCAGATGGACTCTACCCCCGCCGACTGCGTGAGATTCGGCATCGTGGGGCTTGAGAGAGAGTACGACCTGGTGCTCTCGGGTATCAACCGAGGAGTCAACGTCGGCGTTGACCTCGTTTATTCGGGAACGGTAGCGGCAATATTCGAGGCGGCAAGGCTCGGCTACCGGGGCATCGCCTTCTCTACCTTCCCAAACAGTCAGGAGTTTGCCTCAAAATACTTCTCCGACGTGTATAAATTTATCACGGATAGGGGTCTTTTCGAGAAAAACCCCATCTTCAACGTTAATATTCCCGACGAGGTCAAGGGTATGCATCTGACCTATCAGGGCTCGCAGTACTTCTCCGATACCTTCAAAAAGGGCGAAGGTGATATGTACCTGCAGGTCGGCGAGAAAATAGAGGACGTCTGCCCCGACGATATAAAACGCGATACGGTAGCTATCCACAAGGGATATATATCCGTAACGCCTCTGCTCGCTACAAGAACTAATATGACGTTTTTTGAATAATGGAGTTGCCTAAACGGAAGAATATGCGATTGAATTCTCATGATTATAATTCAATCGGTGCATATTTTATTACTATATGTGTGAAACAACGCAGATGTATATTATCGCGAATTGTAGGGACCGGCGTCCCCGACGGTCCGTCCGTAATATTAAGCAAATATGGAGAGGTCGCAGATAAATATATTAAGCAGTTAAATGACTATTATAATATCAACATTCAAAAGATTCTGCAACAAGGAATACGGCACAAACATCTGGCAATATCGTTCATACGATCATATTGTACGTAACGCCACTGATTATGATGAAATCAAGAAATATATTTACCGCAACCCATCAATTTGGGCTTACGACAAGTTATTTCAATACGAATAAAAGAGGCTGCTTCATTTAGGCATAACCCAAAAAGAGCGAGGATTCCGTTGAAAAACACGGTTTCTTCGCTCTAATTTTATGCTTTGTTGTTTTAAGGTTGAAATTCTTCAAATTTCTTCCATTTTATACTCTTTTTGTATCGTCGTTTCCTCACTCACCGTATTTTTATACGGCTACCGTTCGTCAGCCAACGATTTCTGCTCTAAATCAAGCGAGCCCCAAAGGTGCTTCGCACTAAGAATACAGAGCTTTTCGCTTTAAAACTCAAAATAGCCTTTATTTCTCTGTATTCTTAATGACTCAGCCTCTTTTATTTTTTAATTCTTCAAGGAATGTATGGGAGCGGGGATCCTGCCGCCGCGGTTGATGAACGCCTCGCAGGACTTCTGCTTCACGGGCATTATGGGCGCGTAGCCGAGAAGACCGCCGAACTCCGCGCTCTCGCCTACCGTCTTGCCTACCACGGGGATAACTCTGACGGCGGTCGTCTTATTATTCACCACGCCTATGGAGATCTCGTCGGCGATGATGCCGGAAACGGTAGACGCGGGGGTATCGCCGGGGATAGCTATCATGTCAAGGCCGACCGAGCACACGGCGGTCATAGCCTCAAGCTTGTCAAGCGTGAGCGCGCCGTCTGCCGCCGCAGCTATCATACCTCTGTCCTCGGAGACGGGTATGAACGCGCCGGAGAGTCCGCCGACGTGATTGGACGCCATGACTCCGCCCTTCTTGACCGCGTCGTTAAGGAGCGCGAGCGCCGCCGTAGTTCCGTGGGCGCCGGTCATCTCAAGCCCCATATTCTCAAGTATCTCGGCGACCGAGTCACCCGCGGCAGGTGTAGGCGCGAGAGAAAGGTCAACTATGCCGTAGGGCGTGCCGAGCCTTCTCGACGCCTCGGACGCGATCAGCTGTCCGACTCTCGTGATCTTGAAGGCGATACGCTTCACAGTCTCGGCAAGCGTTGAGAAATCGCAATCGCCCGCTTCCTTTATCGCCGCCGCAACGACACCGGGTCCGCTGACGCCGACGTTTATGACGGTATCGGGCTCACCGATTCCGTGCACCGCGCCCGCCATAAAGGGATTGTCCTCGGGGATATTGGCGAAGACCACGAGCTTGGCGCAGCCTATCGAATCCTTGTCAGCCGTAAGAAGCGCGGTCTCCTTTATTATCTCGCCCATACGCTTGACGGCGTCCATATTAATGCCCGCCTTGGTCGTAGCGACGTTGATGGACGAGCATATTCTCGCCGTCCTCGAGAGCGCCTCGGGTATAGCCTCAATAAGATTCCTTGCGCCGAGGATCTCGCCCTTCTGTACATGGGCGGAAAAGCCGCCGATAAAGTTTACGCCGAGCTCGATAGCCGCAGCCTCAAGAACCTCCGCAAGCTCTACGAAGCCCTCGGGCGAGAGTCCGGCGCCGATATACGAAAGCGGCGTTACCGATATCCTCTTGTTGACGATCGGAATACCGTACATCCTCTCAAGCTCCTCGCACACAGCCACCAGATTCTTAGCCGAGCGCGTGACCTTGTCAAAGATCTTTACCTTAAGTCTGTCCTTGTCATCCGAAATGCAGTCAAAGAGCGAGATGCCCATCGTCACCGTTCTGATATCGAGGTTCTGCTCCTTTATCATTTCTATGGTTTCGAGTATATCGTGTACGTTGATCATATCTTGTGCATGGTGTTGAAGATATCCTCGTGCATAACGCGGATGTCCACACCGTTCTCCTCTCCGGCGAGCCTCATAGTCTCGGCAAACGCCGAGAAATCGCAGCTAAGATTATCAAGCTCAACGAGCATTATCATAGCAAAGTATTCTCTGATAACCGTCTGGCTGATGTCTATAATATTAGCGCCGAAGCGGGCGCACTCCTTGCTCGCCATCGCGATGATACCAACCTTGTCCTTTCCCGTTACGGTAACGACTGCCTTCATTTTCTTGTTTTTCCTTTCAAAATGTTTACTTTTATTTACATAATCATTATAAACCGTGCTTGAAAACGGATCTTCCCTGCCGGCTTACGCTTCCTCGCGCTTAGGGAGCCAGACGAAAGCTACGGCGCTTATCCTGACCGCCGGCGTTCCGTCAGCATATACGAAGGAGCAGTACGAGGTCTCGACGTAAGGCGTCGGGTTATAATCGCTCTTGGACGACAAAGCCCCGCCGCCGGTGATATTGCCGAACGTCTCGCCCCAGCCGCCCTCGTAGTTAAGATACTCTTGAAAATCGTTGTAGTGATTGTAGGTGTAGAAGAGATAGGTCTCGTCCACCTCAAGGATGCCGTCAAGGTCGAGGTCGTATCTAGCGTAAACGATGCGCGCCGCGCCCCTGGTGATTTTCACGCCGTTGTTATAGTCGGTTATCTCGTACGAGGGGTCGCAATCCGTGCCGGTAGTACCTATATCCATCTCGTAGTATTTCAGCATGCCGCCGCAGCCGGAAATATCCGGCAGTACAGGCTCGTAGGGGTACTTAGAGGTGTCTCCGCTGAAAGCTGAGTGATTGACTCTCAGGTATTCGCCCCAAGCGCTGCTTGTCGGCTTCGTATTCCTTGACTCCGTGTGGTTGGCGGGTATGTCGCCAAAGGCGAAGACGTAAGCCGCAACCTCCTCAAGAGTGACGTAAGCTCCGCCCTTATATATTTTATTAACTATCTCTCCGTAGGCGTTCACAACGTAGTAGGTATTGCCGTCCTCGGAGTAAAGATAAGCGGTATTTCTTACCAGCTTGCCGTCTGATTTCGGCTGATAGCACGACACGGTTGGCGCCTGATCCTGCGGATCGATAGATCCGGACATAAGATTATGTAGCGTTCTGTAATATGAGTCCATATAGCTTATCGCAGGGGTGTAGCTTGCGTAAAATGCCCGGACGTCCACATCAACGTAAGGGTCGCTGGTTATCGGGTCTTCCTCGTTTGCAAGGTAGAATACCCCGCCCTCTGCGGTCGTGTCAAGGTTGTCCTCACTGCTATCGCTATCGGTTACGTCCTGATCAGTTTCGTCGCTGCTGTCAGCCGTAAAACGCTCAAGCAGCTCGCAAGACACAGCACCTAGAACAAGCGATAATATAAGCGCAAGGGTTATAAATAATCTTAATAGTTTTTCCATTTTAGCCTCTGATAATACAATTTACTACTTATTATAACACACGCGCATAATTAATTCAAGGGGATATGAATATTTTGCATTTCGGGTGGTTGTATATAATCATAGATGAAAACACTGTAATCTTTTTTTGATGAAAGCGCAGATGACGGATGCGGTTGAGATGTATGGGGTTAATACCTCATCCACCATAAATGGTCCCCCTTCCCCAAAGGGGAAGGTTTTCTCATCCACCATATCCCCCTTCCCCAAAGGGGAAGGTTTTCTCATCCACCATAAATGGTCGGAATGTTGTTAAGTGCATTAAAAAAAGAAAAAGAACCGCACCCGAAGGTGCGGTTCTCGCTATGTAAAGCTAAATTTTAATTAAGATAATTAACCAAGCTTATATACCGTGAAAGCGTAAGGATATGTAGCAGCGTTGCTACCGGTACAAGTGCTGGTCTTATATGCACGGAACTTTTCAGTGCCGCTAGCAGAGTTGTATGCGAGGTAAGTAGTATCATCACCCTGACCTGCAAATACAACAGTGCCATCTTCATTGAAAGTAACAGCCCAGCTATATTCAGAACTGGTCATACCGTTTTGGTTACCGGATTTAGGAGCAATAAACGCGCCATTCTTATCCTTTATGGTTGCAGTAACCACGTCACCGTTAACGGTAACAGTGATAGTCAATGCAGTAGCATCACCCTCGCTCTTGCCAATTGTATTATCAGTGGGTGCAACGGTATTAGCGGTTCCCCAACCATTATCATAAACACCAAATGCAACGGTATCTTTAACAGTTATTACATAGGTGCCGGTGGTGAACTGATCTGCGCTGGTTACCTTGGTATAGCTCTGGGTTACGCCCTGCTGTGCGCCGCATCCTTCTACTGTGCAAACGCCATCAGCACCATAGCTGTGATCAGCATACTCGCCGGTAGTAGCACCGCAAACTACGCAAGCAGCAAGCTCCTTACAGGTAGCGGTGGACCACTCGGAGCATACGTGAGCCGTCTTGATCTCAGCGGTAGCGCCTTCAGCGATCTGCTTTGTGTCATTGTAAGAACCAACCTTACCGTAGATAACGATAACGTCGCCTACGCCAACCTGGGTTGCAAGCTTGTATGCGTTAAGAGTGGTGGTACCGTCGGTAACGTCAACGGACATGTTCTTGTTGGTATCGCTCCAGTTGTAAGTAATCTTGGAAACGGTAACCTCTACGAGAACGAGAGTACCATCATCAAGAGTAGCTGCCTCGGTAAGAGTAACCTGCTTTGCGCCACAGTTTGCGCATACGCCGTCAACAACGTTGTGACCGAGAGCCTCGCCCTGGGTCTTGCCGCACTCACAAGTAGCGGGCTTGACGCAAGTTGCATCAGAGAACTCACAAACGTGCTCTTCTTCAGATACGAACTCATACTTGAAGAAGTTGCCGGGGAACTGGGATACACCGGTGTTCTCTGCGGAAATGTAAGAAAGACCGGATGCGCTTACAGTAGTGTAGGTGTTGTAAGTGCCAAGGTAGTAATCGGTTCCGTCAAGATTGGTTACCCACGCGTTAACGGTCTCGTTATATGCAAATACGCTTGCGTTATCGGAGAACTGAACGGAAAGCTTGCTGTCAGCGTTGTTATATACTTCGATGTACTTGCTAGCGCCGTCTACTACGATGTAGAACTTGTAGCCGCCTTCAACTGCCTCTACGTATACGTCAACTGCCTCATCAAGATACTCGGTGGTAACGAGATATCTGCCGTTTACCTCACCGGTAAGATAGAGAGACTTGCCAAGATTTACCTGTACAAGACCGAACTTATAGCTCTCGCCTGCTTCAACGGTGGGTTTGTTAACTATTGCGGTCTCCTTGAGGAGAATTTCATAGAAGTTTGCGGGGAACTGGGATACACCGGTGTTCTCTGCGGAAATGTAAGAAAGACCGGATGCGCTTACAGTAGTGTAGGTGTTGTAAGTGCCAAGGTAGTAATCGGTTCCGTCAAGATTGGTTACCCACGCGTTAACGGTCTCGTTATATGCAAATACGCTTGCGTTATCGGAGAACTGAACGGAAAGCTTGCTGTCAGCGTTGTTATATACTTCGATGTACTTGCTAGCGCCGTCTACTACGATGTAGAACTTGTAGCCGCCTTCAACTGCCTCTACGTATACGTCAACTGCCTCATCAAGATACTCGGTGGTAACGAGATATCTGCCGTTTACCTCACCGGTAAGATAGAGAGACTTGCCAAGATTTACCTGTACAAGACCGAACTTGTACGCCTTGCCCGCCTCAACGGTCGA
The DNA here is from genome assembly GCA_964460165.1 of uncultured Ruminococcus sp. GTDB lineage: Bacteria > Bacillota > Clostridia > Oscillospirales > CAG-272 > UBA1740. The sequence goes on from CAYWPS010000011.1 coordinate 10,452, forward strand.
GGTGTTCTCTGCAGAATACTCTGCGGTCGCAAGAGTGAAGAAGTTACCGGGGAACTGGGATACACCGGTGTTCTCTGCGGAGATGTAAGAAAGACCGGATGCGCTTACAGTAGTGTAGGTGTTGTAAGTGCCAAGGT
>CAYWPS010000011.1:10688-37509 GCA_964460165.1 uncultured Ruminococcus sp.
ATGTAAGAAAGACCGGATGCGCTTACAGTAGTGTAGGTGTTGTAAGTGCCAAGGTAGTAATCGGTTCCGTCAAGATTGGTTACCCACGCGTTAACGGTCTCGTTATATGCAAATACGCTTGCGTTATCGGAGAACTGAACGGAAAGCTTGCTGTCAGCGTTGTTATATACTTCGATGTACTTGCTAGCGCCGTCTACTACGATGTAGAACTTGTAGCCGCCTTCAACTGCCTCTACGTATACGTCAACTGCCTCATCAAGATACTCGGTGGTAACGAGATATCTGCCGTTTACCTCACCGGTAAGATAGAGAGACTTGCCAAGATTTACCTGTACAAGACCGAACTTGTACGCCTTGCCCGCCTCAACGGTCGAGGTGTTCTTTGCGATGTAGTTCTGAGCAGAAGCTGCCTTAATAACGATCACATATGTATTGGTCGTGGTGGCTTCGCCGCAAGTAAGGGTAGCGGTAAGAGTAAGAGTAACATCTGTATCGGAAAGCTCTATAACAAGCTCGCCATTCTCGTTAACGGTGTAGTTCTGGTTATCCGTTGCCCAAGAAATAGTTACGTCCTCGTAACGAGTACCAACGAGAGGAAGGGTAAGAGTAGTAGCCTCGGCGATCTTGTCAGCAACGGAAATCTCGCTGAGCTCGATCTCAAACTTCTGCTCGGGGGTCTTCTCTACCTCTGTGATATTAGTGAAGCAGTCGGTAGATACGGGAACAAGGTAAGGAGAACCGCTGTAATAAACGAGAATACCGGTTACGTCAGCGGTGTTGCCGCGGTTGTTGTAATGGATCGCGTCAATAGTGGTCTTGTCTGCCGAGCCAAGAGGAGCGGGGAAATCAGTAACGTAGGTTCTGATGTAGGCGGTCTTCTCGCCGATGGAGAAGAAGAGGTACTCGCTGGTACCGCCAAGCTCCTGAGCGCCAAGGGTAACGCCCTTGATGGTAACGAGACGAGCTACGTAGTTGTCAAGAGACGCGCCTTCAGCGAAGAGGGTGGTGATGTCGGAAGCGGGAACGGTCTGGATAGTATCATCTATCAGCTGAACGGTACCCTTATAGAACTCCTGCATACCGTTGCTGGGAGAGATCTCACCGCTGATTCTGACGGTCATACCAACCTGGAGACCAAGATCCTTGATGGGGTCTGCGGTCATGTTGTAGTTGAGATAGCCGCCAACGCCGCTTGCGTCAGCAACGTAAACGTGGTTTCTCTTTGCGCCCGCGTCAATGGAGCACATAGCCGCAACGATACCCTCAACAACTATTACGTCGCCGTCCTTCGCGTTCATATACTCTTCAAAGGTATAGATCTTGAACTCGGGAACAACGTGGCTGTACTCTCTGGAGAGAGACTCGCCCTTTGCGTTAGTTACGGTGAACTTAAGGGTGTAGTTGATGGGGTCATCTCCGAGCTCGGGGATAACTACGGTATACTCGATGCCGTCCTCGCTCTTTTCAAGAGTGATCCTATCATCGGAAACCGTCCAAACTACGTCGAAGGTGGTCTCCTTGATCTTCACCGCAGCAATTACGGTGTAGCTTGCGGGTGTGGTCTCGATAATGTCCTTGGTCATATTGTGGACATACTCGTACGCTGCCTTAAGGTCAGCGTCCACTTCGGTTACCGTGGAGTCGTCTTCGTCGGGGGTCTCTTCGCGCAAGCCGGGGATAAGATTCTTGATGTCGTTGAACTTATCTACAACAGTGTTCTTGACACCTTCGATCTTATCGCAGCTTACCATAGCGGTAAGAGAGAGAAGAAGAACGAGAAGTAAAGCTAAGATTTTTTTCATGATAACTCCTTTTCTTTCTTTAAGGGTGGGTTTATGTATTACTCAAAAGTAATATCCGTGAATGAGAATACCTTAAGCTGATAGCTTCCGTCATAGGAATCCACAACACCCTTCGCGGATATTACGGTTCCTACGGGGAAATCGTCAGCTGTCACAACGACGGACTGACCGTCAACCTCTTTTATGAGCTTGGTGGCGGTACGGATGCTGAAGGTGAGACCGTTCTCATCCTCGCAGGTGATGGTAAGCGCGCCGTCAGAGCTGGTGGTAGAGCTGGTGGTCCATATCGACTTTACCGTAAGATTCTTGATAGTAGCGGTGCTGTAATGAGCAAGCTCGCCATAATCAAAGCTCTTTTTGGTAGCGGTCTCCACTATCTCGCCGTTCGTGTCCTCGGTCTCCTCTATGACGTCAAGAGTGATCGTTTCGTTCAAAAGAGTATTTACGCCGAGCTCGCGGTAGGATGCGGAATTGCCCGTGCTGATAACGCGGCAGCCTCCCTCCCAGTTGGGATCGAGAACGTCACACTTAAGAGAGGATATCTGATAGGTATCGCCGTTTTCGTAATAGGAGACCTTGCCGACTATGGAAACTCTGTTTCCGACGTTGAAATCTGACATGCGGCTGTAGCTGTATCCTGTAAACAGCTGCATTCCGAAGTACATATCGTTGTCGGCGTCGTATTCCTCAACGTAAATGGTGGTATCTATCTGCTTTGCGACTACAGCCTCAAACTTAACAAGTATATCTTCATACTTGCTCTTGTATCTTCCGGCTTCTTCATCCCAATAAATGCTCGCCTTGAGCTCCTTCAGGGTAAGCTCGATAGCGCCGCCGTAGTAGAAGTCCGGGTCCTTTTCGGTCTTGTTGAAGACGTGAAGCTTCAACGCCTTAGCCTGCTCGAGAGCCTTAAGAGCGATCTCGCCGTACACGTTAGAGCTTACGCTCGATCCGTACGCCAGTCCCTGTTGAAGGATCTCAAGGTTAAGATTGCGGTATTCCGTATCCTCCGCGGTCTTGTACCAGACCCAGAGAAGATATCTGCCGCCGGTGGAATCAAGATCCCAGTTGTCGGTATCCGACTCAATGATGATATCGGTAGCCTGCTGAAGCTGGGTCTTGGTGTAGTTGGACGCCTTCTTGCCCCAGGGCTCAATAACGCCCGTGGACTCAGGAGTGTTTATCGAGAGATATCTCGCTTTAATGTAATCGACGTTATCGATATTGGTACCGTCGGTGGTCTTGAAATGGGTGGTATCGCCGTCTATGTAGGATACGACGACGACCTTAGCCCATTTTCTGCCGGAATTGGGGTTGAATTTAACCTGACTTGCGTAGTCAATAAATTCTTGATCTTGCTCGCCGTCCGGCTCCGTGACGGTGGTGTCATCGGTGTCCGGCTTCTCGTTGAGCCAGCAGGATGTGAAGCACCCTGCCAGCATTGCGAGAACGACGAGAATTATCAAAAGCTTAGATAATCTGTTCATCATTGTTTACAAAAAGCTTGATTTTTGTTCTTTAGTTTAAAATTACGCGTCAGCTACGCACTCTGCAACAGCATCCTTGAATGCCTGAGCAATAAGAGCGTCAACGTCATCGGTGGGAGTAACGAAGCAGTACTTCATAAGCTCGCCGACCTGGTCACGAGCCTTGGAGGAACCGTTGAACGCGGGAGAGGTGTAGTAAGAATCTGCCTGCTCAAGAGCTGCCTTGATGGTGCTTGCGATAACCTTAGACTTATAATCAGCAGTTTCAGCGCCGGGCTGGACACCGGTCTCAAGCCAGGTACCGTAAGCGGGAAGCGCCTCGATGAGAACGTCCTTCTCGATTACGGGAATATAACCGGAAACCATGGAGAACGCCGCCTGGAACTTAACGTTGGTGGTAAGGAACTTAACGAAGAGCCAGGACGCAACTACTTCCTGCTTGTTTTCGCTGTCGAAGATACATACGGAGGGGCCCTGAGAGATAGACTTCTCATTGCTGGAGTCAAGCTGAGGAAGGGGAGCAACGCCTACCTCGAAAGCGGGTACGCCGTCAGTAACGGTGGGAACCTGGTTCTTAGCGCCGCCGGTAGAGCCGATACACATATAGCAACTGCCCTTGGTAGGATCGGTGTTGGTAAAGAGACCGGAGGTGTACGCGCCGTAGAGCTCCTGGGTGGTGAAGTAGCCCTTCTCGTACCAGCCGCGGAACATCTTTACGAAGTTACGGTTGGTCTCGTTGTTGAAGTAGAACTTCTGAGCGTCGTTCTTGGTGTACGGGGAGTTGGACTGCTCAGCCATAGTGATGAACCAGTTGGACTCGGAGTCATATCCGAAGGGATAGGAGAGAGAGTTTTCGTACTTGCCGCCGGGAGTGGAGATAATAGTCATGATCTCAGCGGAAACAGCCTCAAGCTCTGCCCAAGTGGTAGGAACGTCAAGACCGTACTCCTCGAAGAAGGTCTTGTTGTAGTAAAGAACCTCGGTAGACTTGGAAAGAGGCATGGTGTACATAGTGCCCGCCTCATCAAACACGGTACCCTCCTCGTAGTAAGCGTCGATGAAGTTATCGATCTGCTCCTCGGTAAGACCGAGAATGCCGCCGCCGAGAGTATCGGGAATAGTGCTCTCGATGAAGTTGTCAAGAGGAACTACCTTACCGGTAAGGTTGTAAAGAGCGACGTGGTCGGGATAGCAGTAAGCGATGTTAGGCTGGTTGCCTGCGGTGAGCTGCTTGTTAACAGTGTCACGAACATCGTTGTATCCGCCTACCTGAGTGTGCTCAACGGTGATGTTGGGGTAGATCTCGTTGAACGCCGCGATGTACTGGTCAAGAACCGCGCGGAGCTCCTCGCCCATGGTGTGGGAGAAGGTGATGGTAACCTCGCTGCCGTCGTAACCGTTTGCGGGTACTTCGTAGCGCACCTTTTCCGCAACGGGAGTCTCGTCGTCGCCGTCATTCACGGGAGGCTGACAAGCAAACATGCAGAAGCTCATTGCGAGAACGAGAATGAGTGCAAGAATTTTCTTCATTTGTTTTTCCATCCTTTATTTTTATTTTTTAAGACTTTCGTCATTAAAACCAAATAGGAAGCCGCAAAGCTTTATTATCCCTTGATACCGGATCTCGATACACCCTTCATAATATACTTACGAAGGAAGATGAAGACGAGGAACAGAGGGATAGACACTACCGTGACGGCAGCCATCTGTACGGGAATATTCGACTTTCCCGAGCCCGCGTCCGTGAACGCGGTACGGATACCGTTGGTGATAAGGTGGTAATTCTTGTGGGCAACGAGTCGCGGCCACACGTAAGAGTTCCACGCGCCCATCATCTTGAGAATGGTGATGGAAATAAGGGTGGGAAGCGCGAGAGGTATCATGACCTTCCACAAATACTTAAGGTCCTTCGTACCGTCGACCTTTGCGGCGAGGTAAAGCTCGTTAGGTATCTGCATAAAGTTCTGTCTCAGAAGATAGATGTAGAATACGCTGACGAGGAAAGGAACGATAAGCACCGCGTAGCCCTCAAAGGCTGAGTCTACACCGACCCAGCCCCATTTGGAAACGGTAACGTAGTTGGTGATGGTGAAAAGCTCGCCGGGGATCATCATCGTAGCCAGGAGGAAGGCGAACATAGCGTTCTTACCCTTAAACTCAAGACGCGCGAAGACGAATGCGGTAATTACCGTGATCACGAGCGAAAGCAGCGTGGAAACTATACCGACCACGACGGTATTCTTGAAGAGCTTGAGAAGCTCTGCCGCCTGGAATGCCTCGGTGTAGTTAGCGATAAACTGAGGCTGCTTCGGATAGAAGGTAGGTACGGGAAGCTCGTACTCAGCAACGCTCTTTACGGACGATATGATCATCCAGTAGAACGGGAACACGACTATCAGAGCCATTATACCAAGGAAGAGGTAGAGCGCTACCTGCACCAGTATCTTAACGATCCTCTGGCGGGAGGTAACCTTCTTCATATCTCTTTCTTTCATTGTAACGATCTTAGATTCGGACATTTCACATACCTCCTTCCTTAATAGTGCGTATTCTTCTTAGACACCTTGAGGTTAACGAGCGTAACCGCAAAGATAAGAAGGAAGAGGATTATCGCGGCGGCGGACGCCGTGCCCTCGGAGGTTCCGAGCTTGTCGTAGATGTAACCGACCATCGTCTGAAGCCTGGGAGTTCCGACTCCGGCTCCGGGAGGCTGCATGCTCTCACCGAAGATACCTACGATGCTCGTGTATTCCTTAAATCCGCCAATAAAGCCCGTAATGACAACATAAGTTATCATAGGCGACAGAAGCGGAACGGTAATTCGCGTAAACACTCTCCATCTCGGAGTAGCGTCGATCTTGGCAGCCTCGTAGTACTGCTTGTTGACGCTTTGAAGACCGCCGAGAAGAATAAGTATCTTGAACGGCAGAGCGTTCCATACGATATAAACTATCATAACCGCTATGTTAGCGGCGTAGCTTGAGCCCTGGTTGATCCAGTTTACAGGCTCGAAGCCGAGAGACTGTATCGCCCAGTTTATAATACCGAGCGACGCGCTCGACGTAAGGTCGTGGGGCTTAACGCCGACGATATTGAACATCGCGGCAAATACCATGCCTATCGCTATCGAGTTGGTAACGTAGGGCATGAAGAATACTGTCTGAAGGAATCTGCGAAGGGGCTTTATCGCGTTAAGGCATACGGCGATGATAAGCGCTAAGAAGGTGGAGATCGGAACGGTTGCCACGCAAAGAAGTATCGTATTCTTCATAATAGTAGCAAAGCCGGCGTACTTCACAACCTCGGTAAAGTTTGCAATACCGAACTGGAAGGTGGTTTTTCCGCCTACGTCAAGCGCAACGTTATAGCCCTTCCACGCGCCGAAGCTGACAATGTTCTCCATCTCGGCATCCCACACGGCTGCGGTAGGATCCCAATAGACCGTGAACGCCATTTTGACCGTGTTGATAAGCGGCCAAACGGTGAAGATAGCCAGGAGAACGAGCGCGGGCGAAAGATAGAGCCAAGCCTTCCACTTATCAAACTTCTTGTAAAGCGTGTTAACGCAGAAGGACTGCCAGACCCACTCCTTGCAGAAGGTCTGCCAGACCCACTGCTTGCAGAAAACCTCAACAAACCACTGAAAAACGTTTTGTTTGCTTTCTGTCATATCACTTCACCTCGAAATATATTCTTTCCTCTGTTTCCTTATCAAAGAGAAATACCTTATGAGGCTTAAGATCGAACTTAACCGAGGATGCTTCCCTGTTTATGTTGTAGTCCGCGTCAACGATAGAGCGGATAACGGGATTGAGAGACGCGGGATGCGTGGAAACGATGGATACGTCGCGGCCCATGACCTCAACGTTATTGAGGCTTACCTCAAGCACGCCGTCTGCCGCGGGGATGAAGCCCTCGGGACGAATGCCTACGTAGACCGTACGGTCAGCAACGCCGGGAACGTCGAGAACCGCAACGCCGCCAAGACAGAGCTTGCCGTCCTTTACCTCACCCTCGAATACGTTGATGGGGGGAGTGCCAAGGAACTTCGCGACGAAGAGATTGGTAGGATCGTCGTAAACCTCCTGAGGCTTACCAACCTGCTGAACGACGCCGAGCTTCATAACCACGATGACGTCGGAGATAGACATCGCTTCCTCCTGGTCGTGAGTTACGAACACCGTGGTGATGCCGGTCTCTCTCTGAATTCTTCTGATCTCCTCACGGGTCTGAAGACGGAGTCTGGCGTCAAGGTTGGAGAGGGGCTCGTCGAGAAGAAGCACGCGGGGCATCTTAACGAGCGCACGCGCTATAGCGACTCTCTGCTGCTGACCGCCGGAAAGCTCGCTGGGCTTTCTGTCCATAAGCTCGTCGATCTGAACGAGCTTTGCAGCCTCGTATGCGCGCTCGAGCATCTGCTCCTTAGTCAGCTTATCCTCACCCTTAAGATTCTGAAGGGGGAAGAGGATGTTCTGCTTTACCGTCATGTGAGGATAAAGCGCGTAGTTCTGGAACACAAGTCCAATACCTCTGTTCTCGGGAGAGAGTTCGGTTACGTCCTCGTCTCCGAAGAAGATCTTACCTGACGTGGGCTTCTGAAGTCCACTGATCATGTAAAGCGTTGTGCTCTTTCCGCAGCCCGAGGGTCCGAGAAGACCTACGAGCTTGCCGTCGGGAATTTCAAAGGTGAAGTTATTGACCGCAATTACCTCACTGTTGTCCTTCTTGTTACGGCTGGGAAAGATTTTCGTTAGATTTTGCAATTCAACCTTCATCTAACATAACCTCCTTGAAAGTCGTGTTTTGTATTTATAAAAAAGATTGTCTCTTTAATATTCCTTCTTGTTTGCTTCTTCCTCGTGAAGCTTGGTTTTATACGCGATAAGCTCGTCCGCGTTCTCAAAGATCATCTGACTCTGATAATCCACCACGGCGGTGTCGGCTATGAGGTCGTGTATCGCGGAGCGTGTCTTCGTGCCGGCTATGACCGCCACCTGAAGAATAAGCATAAGAGCGAGCACGACAGCTCCCACTATTCCGAGATTTCCGAATATTATCATAAGAACGAGATATACCGGCACCATTGTTTCAATAATGCATTTGCCGATTATCGATCTGATAAAGTGCGCCTGCCCGCGAAGGCGGACACCGTTGGTATGCACCACGGCAAGACCGAATATCTTTTTACCGAGAGTTTGTCCGTTTTTAAAATAGATAGGTACTACCAGATCCACTATAACGCTCGCTATCAGGATGCTTACGCTGGCAATGACGAGCGCGAGATTTATCATCATATTGTACGCGATGATAAGCCTTGAGTCCTTTTGTCTTTCGGCGTCGCACTCAAGGTACGGAGCCTTTTCTTCATCCGTCAGAGCCTCGAACTCCTCGCTTGTAATATCCGGGTCAACGCCGTATCTGTCAACGTATTCCTGCTCTACCTGCTCTACTATGCCGTAGTACTTATCGTAATTCAGAATGGCGGAAAGCGCGGCGGCTACTCCGACAACAACTATGCAGTATATTATAAAGTCAAACAAAAACGCAGATATTCTCTTCCAGAAATCAGCCCTTTGTAATTCAAATCTCATTGATTTCCCCTTCAAAAAAATAAAGTGCTTACAAAACGAATTTGACAACAAAAGCAAATCGAGTCCATAAACACCTTTCTACATTAATTTTACAGCATAAATATAATAGCACACCCAAAATTAAAAAACAACAGCTTTTAAGAAAATTTATGACTTTTTTTACGAACTCCGTCGAATAAGTAAAAATAATCATTCATCCTTTGTTCATTTTGCCCATTTCCGTCTTCGAAAATATTGTGAGTTTATTGACAGAGCGATTTTTTTGGGTTATAATGGATAATGGATAAGAATCCCCACAAGTAAAGGAGAAAACAGAAAATGGCAGACGTGAAAAAAATTTTATCAATGTGCGACCACACCCTTCTCGGCGTGACGTCCACCTGGGAGGAAATACGCAGGATCTGCGACGACGGCATCAAATTCGGCACAGCGTCGGTGTGTATACCCCCGAGCTACGTGAAGAAGGCGAAGGAGTACGTCGGTGACAGGCTGGCTATCTGCACGGTCATCGGCTTCCCCAACGGATACAACACTACCGCGACCAAGGTCTTTGAGACCAAGGATGCGATCGAAAAGGGCGCTGACGAAATAGATATGGTTATCAACGTGGGTAAGCTCAAGGACGGACTGCACGACGAGATACGCGAGGAGATACGCGCCATCAAAGAGGCTTGCGGCGAGCATATACTCAAGGTCATCATCGAGACCTGCCTTCTCACCGAGGAGGAAAAAATCATCATGTGCAAGCTTGTAACCGAGGCAGGAGCCGACTACATCAAGACGTCGACAGGTTTTTCAAAAGCCGGCGCAACCTTCGAGGATGTAGCGTTAATGAAAACAAATGTTGGCAAAAACGTGCTTGTTAAGGCTGCCGGCGGCATTTCAGGTATCGAGGATGCCGAGAAGTTTATCGAGCTTGGAGCGTCTCGTCTCGGCACGAGCAGAGTCGTTAAAGCCGTTCAGGGTCTCGGTGGCGAGGGATACTGATTGAGTGCAAAATGCAAAACGTATAGTTAATAAGCAAGCAAATAAAAAGCGATCAGTGAATAATCGAAAGGAAATATATTATGGCAACACCACACATTTCCGCCGAAAACGGCGCGTTTGCAAAAACGGTTCTTATGCCCGGAGATCCCCTCCGCGCAGAATATATCGCGAAGACCTATCTTGAGGACGCCGTCCTCGTCAACGACGTAAGAGGAGTACACGGCTACACCGGCTACTACCACGGCAAGAGAGTGTCGGTCATGGCTTCCGGCATGGGTCAGCCCTCTATCGGCATCTACTCCTACGAGCTTTTCAACTTCTACGGCGTTGAGGCTATCATACGCGTGGGCTCTTGCGGCTCCTTCCACCCCGACCTTCACGCTCGTGACATCGTCGTGGCGATGGGCGCGTGCACCAACGGCAATTACGCGTCTCAGTACAATCTCCCGGGCACCTTCTGCCCCATTGCGGACTACGGTCTCGTACGCCGCGCGGCAGAGGAATGTGAGAAGAAGGGCGTTAACTACAAGGTAGGAAACATTCTTTCCTCGGATATGTTCTACGACGACGCAAACTCGGGCATGACCTGGGCGAAGATGGGTGTGCTCGGAGTTGAGATGGAGTCTGCGGCGCTCTACTGCAACGCGGCAAGAGCGGGCAAGAAGGCTCTGTGCATCTGCACCGTCAGCGACTCCTTCATCTATCCCGAGGAGAACACCACCGCCGAGGAAAGACAAAACTCCTTCACTCAGATGATGGAGATAGCGCTTGAGCTTGCGTAAAGCGTAGCAAAAGCTTACACGGGCGTAGGGATCCGTCCTGCGCAGAGGGCGCGCGAGGCTGTGCGTGTCCTCTCTCAAGGGCTTCCGTCTCTCCGCCCTATACCCGCAAATTACAGGAGATTTTTTATGGCAAAAAGAGTATTTTTGATCGTTCTTGACAGCGTTGGAATCGGCGAGATGCCCGACGCCCATCTTTGGGGCGACGAGGGCAGCAATACGGTCGGCGCGATACGCCGCCACCCCGATTTCTCCTGTCCCAATCTTGAAAAGCTCGGCTTTTTCAATATAGATACCGTAGGCGGCGGAGTTGACGACCCGCTCGGCTCCTTTGCCCGCATGCGCGAGGCGTCAAAGGGCAAGGATACCACCATCGGACACTGGGAAATAGCCGGCATTTATTCACCACGCCCCCTCCCCACCTACCCCGAGGGATTTCCAAAGGAGGTCATCGAGGAATTTGAAAAAAGAACCGGCAGAGGCACGCTCTGTAATCTGCCCTACTCCGGCACGGACGTTATCCGCGACTTCGGAGAGGAGCACTTAAAGAGCGGCGATCTCATCGTTTACACCTCCGCGGACAGCGTATTTCAGATCGCGGCGCACGAGTCGCTCGTCTCCCGCGAGGAGCTCTACCGCTATTGCGAGATCGCCCGCGATATCCTGCAAGGCGAACACGGCGTAGGCAGAGTTATCGCACGCCCCTTCGACGGCGAGTACCCCTTCAAGAGAACCTCGGGCAGACACGATTTTTCGCTCACGCCCCCTGCTCTCACCGTTCCAGATCTCATAAAAGAAGCTGGCTGCGACTCGATATCCGTCGGAAAGATCTACGACATCTTTGCGGGCAGCGGATTCACAGAGAGCCATCCCACGGTAAATAACGATGACGGATGTGATAAGTCCATCGAAATAATGAAGCGCGACTTTAACGGACTGTGCTTTATCAACCTCGTGGATTTTGATATGGTTTACGGACACAGAAACAATCTTGAGGGCTATGCAAAGGCGATGACCGCCTTTGACAAAAGACTCGGCGAGATGCTTGAGCTTCTGCGCGACGGGGATATGCTCATTATCACCGCCGATCACGGATGTGACCCCTCCACTCCCTCGACCGATCACTCAAGAGAATACACGCCTATGGTCGTGTACGGAAATGAGATCAAAAGCGGCATTAATCTCGGCACGAGAGAAAGCTTTGCCGACATCGGCGCGACGGTGCTCGAATGGTTCGGTATGGACGCAAAAAAGGTTTACGGAAAGAGCTTTCTTAGCGAGGTGGCGAAATGACGGATAGGGAATTATTACTTAAAGCCGTCGAGGCAAGAGCCTTCGCCTACGCTCCATACTCCAACCACAAGGTCGGCGCGGCGCTCGTAGGAAAGAGCGGCAGGATCTATACCGGCTGCAACGTCGAAAACGCCGCGTACACCCCCACAAGCTGCGCAGAGAGAACGGCAGTATTCAAGGCAGTGAGCGAGGGCGAGCGAGAATTCGCGGCAATAGCGGTTGTCGGAGGCATCGGCGAAAGCCTCTCCGAGCTTTGCGCACCCTGCGGTGTGTGCCGTCAGGTGCTCGCGGAATTCTGCGGCAAGGACCTTAGGATCGTTATGGGAACTCCCGACAACGTAAAAGTAATTACTCTCGGCGAGCTGCTCCCCTATTCATTCGGCAAAGACAACCTCAATAGCTGAAAAAAGCTCGCGCATTACAGCGAATAACGGTAAAAGCCCCACCCCGTGTGAGTTTTTTATCAAATGCAATAATTTTTCAGGAGATAACGCATATGCGTATGTTTGATATCATTCGGAAGAAGCGCGACGGACTTGCGCTCACCGAAAAGGAAATACAGTGGTTCATCAACGGCTATGTAAGGGGTGATATCCCCGATTACCAGGCATCAGCGCTCTGTATGGCGATCTACTTCAAGGGTATGAACGTCGAGGAGACCACCGCTCTCACCTTCGCAATACGCGACTCGGGCGATAAGCTCAAATTTAACAATATCAACGGTCTCAGGGTAGATAAGCACTCTACCGGCGGAGTCGGAGACAAGACCAGCCTTGTCGTCACCCCCATAGTCGCGACGCTCGGAGTCAAGGTGGCGAAGATGAGCGGCAGGGGTCTCGGTCACACGGGCGGAACGGTCGATAAGCTCGAGGCTATCCCCGGATTCAAAACAGATCTTCCAACCGAGGAATTCGAGGAGATAGTAAACCGCGTCGGTATTGCTATAGTCGGTCAGAACGCCACGCTCGCCCCCGCGGATAAGCTGCTCTATGCCCTGCGCGACGTAACCGCGACGGTGGACAGTCTTCCTCTTATCGTATCAAGTATTATGAGCAAGAAGCTTGCCGCGGACGACGACTGCGTGGTCCTCGACGTCAAGACCGGCTCGGGTTCGTTCATGAAGACCAAGGAGCAGAGCCGCGAGCTTGCCGAATGGATGGTAGCTATCGGCAAGGCTGCCGGCAAGAGAATGCGCGCGCTCATCACCGATATGGACAGACCTCTCGGATACGCTATCGGTAACTCGCTCGAGGTCGTAGAGGCGATAGAGACTCTTAAGGGCAACGGTCCCGAGGATCTGACCGAGCTTTCGGTTGCGCTTGCATCTCATATGCTCGTAATATCCGACAGAGGCAGTTACGATGAGTGCGAGAGGAACGTCAGACGTGTCATCGAGAGCGGAGAGGCTCTTATGACCTTTGCAAATATGGTCGAGGCTCAGGGCGGTAACAAGGAATGGATACTTAATCCCAAGCTCTTCCCTGACGCGCCCCACGCTATGGAGGTCAAGGCTGAGGATGACGGATACATAATCGGTGTCAACACCGAGGGGTACGGAACGGCAAGTCTTCTTCTCGGCGCGGGCAGAAACACCATGGCGGATAAGATAGACTTTTCCGCAGGCATCAGGCTCGTCAGAAAAACCGGCGACAAGGTCGCGCGCGGCGACGTCATCGCGGTGCTCTATACAAGCGACGAGAGTCGCTTCGAGGCTGCCGCAAAGCGCCTGATAGAATCAACGTATATCGGGAAGGCTAAACCCGAAGCCGCTCCGCTTATCTACGATATAGTTGAATAATGTAAATTTTAGTTATCATTTCATAACAAAAGCAGACCGCAGTGCAAATACGCGCTAAGGTCTGCTTTTTTGCATATTATGTTTTTTCTCGGCTATAATAAGAAGAAAAGGAGTTTTATATGTGCACTGCAATATCGGCAGGAGGATACGCCGGGAGAAACCTTGACATTGAGAAAAGCTTTGGCGAGTCGGTGATAATTACGCCGCGGCTATACACGTTGCCCTTTCGCAAAGCTGAGAATATAAAGGATCACTTTGCCTTTATAGGCGTAGGTACGGTAATACGCGGATATCCATTGTATTACGACGCGGCAAACGAGCACGGGCTTTATATAGCGGGACTAAACTACGTAGGCAACGCAAAATACCGAGCGCCAAGCGCATCGCATCTTAATCTCGCACCGTATGAGCTGATACCGTATATCCTATCGAAGTGCAGGAGCGTAGATGACGCAAAGCGAGAGCTGTCAGAAATAAACCTTGTCAACATCCCGTTCAGCCGGGAGCTACCGTGCGCGGAGCTGCACTTTTTTATTGCAGACGGAATCAGCGCGATTACAGTAGAGCCCGACGCCAATGGATTAAGCATATACGATAACACGGTCGGCATCCTTTCCAACAATCCTCCCTTTCCGCTCCAAATGCACAATCTCAACAATTACGCGGGCCTGTCACGCGAGCCCATAAAAAATCACCTATCCGACTCGTTGGTGCTCGACGAATACAGTCGAGGCATGGGAGCTCTCGGCCTCCCCGGAGATCTATCCAGTCAATCACGGTTTGTCAGAGCGACATTCCACAAGCTCAATTACGTATATAGCGGTGAGGTGTGCGATATCTTTCATTTACTCTCATCCGTCGAGATGCCCCACGGGTCACTAAGGCTCGGCGATGCGTACGAGCGCACGGAGTACTCCTCCGCGGTCAATCTCGGAAGCCTGCGCTATTACTACCGCACTTATAAAAGCAACGGCATTTGCTCGGTCAAACTTTTTAACGAGGATCTATCCTCGCACGCGCTCATTTCTTATCCTCTGATTGCTATCAAGGATGTTTATCCGCAAAATCGGTAAAAGGATGCTTTAAAACGCATTAATATATCAAAAAAGAGGCTGGCGCATTTAGGCGCAACCGAAAATAACACGTAAGAAGATAAAAAACTCAAAAATTAACAAATGAGCTGAAACTTTTTCTATAAGGTTGAAATTCTGCGAATTTCTCAATTAAATCAAGGTCATTTTCTATTCGCGTTTCCCTCCCTCAACGTATTTTTATACGCCTCTCGGTCGGGAGAACCCGAATTTTCGCTCTAAATCCCCCTATCCCCTGCGCAAAAGAGGCTGGCTCAAGTTTTTCAAACTTGAGCCAGCCTCTAATCTTTTTATTAATTTAGCAAAAAGAAAGTGACTCAACGCATTCTCTTGCTATTTCGAGGTCTCTATCGGATACACTCTCGTCAAGCCTTGAGAAGCTATTATTCAACACGCTCCTGCCCGTAAAGAGCTTGAACCATAAAAGACCCGTCGCATATCTGCCGAGTCCGTAGGATAGATGGAAGGTATCACGGTAGATTTTCGTTGCGCCGTTCTTGTAGAGCAGCTCCATAAGCTCGCCCGATGGAATGATCGCCTCAGCGTCTATCTCACGCTTTGCTCTTGCATAAGAGTGTCTGATGCCTTCAAGCATAAAGTCCGCACCTCTACCGTCCGTAACCTCAAATGATCTCGGCGAGCCGTGCTCGTACGCCCATGTCTGATGAATGTATATTTTAGCCTTCGGAAGCTTAGCTCTGACGTAATCGGCTACCTCGTGTATGTATGGATAGAAGCTCTCCTCCTTGAAGCTGGCAGTGCTGACCTGCTGAAGAGTGACTATATCCCACTCACGCATGGAAATTCCCTCATCAATGGTGATAAGATCCTCACAATTCACGTCACCGTTATAATGGGAGAAATATCCCCTCGCTCCGCTTTTTATATTTCTCGCGTGATTTTCGAGCGAGCATCCGCCAATACAGAGATTAAGCGTTTCAATTTCCACGCCCTCCGCCTTCGCGATCTCGTGAAGATACCTCTGCGCGTCATCGGAAAAGCTGTTGCCTATTGATAAAATTTTCATATAAACCCCCATATTTTATTTTACGGTTATTATTATAGCACCTTCGGAGCATCTTTTCAAGTCTATCCGAGAAGAACGTCAACAATAAGCATCAGGCAGAAGCCGACGAGAAGCGCGTAGGTCGCCCCTCTCTCACTTCCGTGAGCGTGAGTCTCGGGTATCATCTCGTCGCTGATAACGTAAAGCATCGTGCCGCCTGCAAAAGCAAGCGCAAACGGAAGAATAAACGATGCGACACTCACCGCGAAATAGCCAATGAGCGTGCCGACAACCTCTACAAGTCCGGTGAGCATAGCTATGATAAACGTGCGTCTCGGCTTCACTCCCGCGGCAAGCATAGGCCCTATAATAACCATACCCTCGGGAATGTTCTGAAGAGCGATACCGCCGGCAATAACAAGCGCCTGCGCAGTGTCGCCGGCTCCGACGCCCACTCCCGCGGCAATGCCCTCGGGAAGATTATGTATGGCTATCGCACTGACAAACAGCAGCACCTTGCCAAGACTTGTCGATCTGTGTTCCTCGATATCGGGTCCTGCGAGCTTATGAAGGTGAGGAACGAGCTTATCAATGAGATTTAATGCCGCAGCGCCGGCAAAAACCCCCGCTACCGTGGTAAATAATCCGAATTTTCCACCGTATTCAATCGACGGGAGGATAAGACCGATAACCGCCGCCGAGAGCATAACTCCCGCCGCGAAGGAAAGCACGATATCCGAGAATTTATGCGATATATTTTTGAAGATGAAGCCTATCAAAGCTCCTATAACGGTTGCGCCGCCAACACCAAGCGCGGTCAAAAATACAAGTTCCATACTCTCTCCCTTCTTTACCTTTATATTATAGCCTACCTAGGTAAAAAAATCAATGGGGCGAACGATATTCGTCCGCCCTCTGTTATTAATCAGCCCTCGGAGAACTGATCCTTTCCCACTCCGCAAAGGGGGCACTCGAAGTCCTCGGGAAGATCCTCAAACTTCGTACCGGGAGCGATACCGCACTCGGGGCAGCCGACCTCCTCATCGTATTCCCAGCCGCAAACGTCGCATACGTATTTCATTTCGTTAAATTCCTTTCAAATATTATTCAGATCACAGTACCAGCGAGGGCGCGGAGTAAACGCGCGCCGCAAGCTCCTGGTTAAGCATATAAAGACTCTTGGGATCAGAGCCGAACAGCTCCATCTTGGTTATCATATCAGATGCGTTTGTCTCCTCCTCGCCCTGCTCCTTAACGAACCAATCGAGGAACTGCATAGTGCGAAAATCCTTTGCCTCATACGCCTCGGCGTAGATATCGTGTATCAGGGAGGTAACGTACTTCTCGTGCTCAAGTCCGGCAAGAAGAACGTCCATATCCGACTCAAATAACTTATCAGGCTTATCTATCGCCTCGAGGGTAACCTTCTTTGACTCATTCTGCAGGAACTGATAGAACAGCATTGCGTGGTCACGCTCCTCTTGCGCCTGAATCATATACCAGTTTGCGAATCCGTCAAGACCGCGAGACTTAAAATAGTTGGAAAAATCGAGGTAAAGATACGCTGAATAGAACTCCTTGTTTATCTGATCGTTAAGAAGCTCGTGTAC
The DNA here is from genome assembly GCA_964460165.1 of uncultured Ruminococcus sp. GTDB lineage: Bacteria > Bacillota > Clostridia > Oscillospirales > CAG-272 > UBA1740. The sequence goes on from CAYWPS010000011.1 coordinate 28,133, forward strand.
TCTTTCGTTCATCATTGCATTTTTCTCCTTTTTTGTTATATTATAGACTGTTCGCGGGAATTATATTTCCCTTTTCCAAAGTCCGTGAAGGTTGCAATATGCATACACGGCTATGGGCTTCTCGCCTTCAAGAGCGAAGGTGACCTCGGGGGCTGCTCCCACCTCAAGGTGCTTTCTCTGACCGCCCTTATCCGTCTTTAGATATACCCAGAGGATGCTGTGCTCCTCCGCCATCGGATGAAGGACCGAGCCTACCGTGACCTTGACCTTGCCCTCGGAAAGCTCAACCTCGGGAATGTGCTTTTCCCTGCTCGCCTCAACCGCACCCGCCTCGAGAACGCTCATCTTCTGTCCGCAGCAATGAGGAGTAACGCCCGATGCGTTTACCATCTCTACGATATTGCCGCACTTTTCGCAAATATAGAATTTATTGTTAGCCATTTTATTATTTCCTTTCGGTGTTTGTTTTATTGTGACTTCATTATACACTGTTTTTACGGGCAGTTCTGTGACTTTGTCACATTTTTAGACTTATTCTAAAAAATATTTTTTCACCTTCTCCTTGACTATCGTCTATCAATAATGCTAGAATATAGATATCTAATAATATTATTATAAAGGAACATATTATGCAGGCTATTATGCAAGACAAGGAGCTCGTTAATCTTTTCAGGGATAACTTTCCATTTTGGGACGAGCTCAGTCAAATAGAAAAGGAAACCTTTGTAAATTCATCGCAATACATTTCCTTCAGAAAAGGAACAAACATACACAACGGCAACGAATGCACGGGAATTATACTTATAAGGAAAGGAAGTCTCCGTCTCTACATTCTTTCCGACGAGGGTAAGGAGATAACGCTCTACCGTCTTTTTCCCGGCGAGATGTGTATGCTCTCGGCATCCTGCGTGCTCCATAATATCACCTTTGACGTATTCGTAGACGCAGAGGAAAACAGTGAATGTATTATAGTCGGCGGATGCGCCTACGCCGCTCTTGCGGAAAGATGCCCCGCTGCCAAAATTTTCGCTTTGGAGACCGCCCTTGCCCGCTTCTCCGACGTTATGTGGGTAATGCAGCAGATACTCTTTATGAGTATGGATAAAAGACTCGCGATATTTCTCCTTGACGAAATATCGAAGGTGGGCGGTGATACCGTACACCTCACTCACGAGCAGATAGCGAAATATATGGGCTCGGCAAGAGAGGTCGTCACTCGCATGCTTAAATATTTCTCAAGCGAAGGAATAGTTGAGCTCTCACGCGGCGGTATAAAGATCTTAGATCTAAAGCGTTTGAGAAGTATAGCATTATAAAAAATATCTTCGATATTTTTGTATATCGACAAAATATAATATGCACTGAATAATATTTTAAAATAAGGAGTGTAATTATGATCAAAAAAATAATTTCATCAGCCATTTTAATGATAACCGTCTTTTATTTGACTGCAACGACTGCATCTGCAGTAACAAATGTAGAGAGAGCATCATACCACGACACAAGCGTTTTTTATTCCGAAATTTCAAAAGAAACAGACATTTCTCAATCGTCACTTGTCTCTCAAGAATACTCAACGTCTGTCGCATCTATATCGTCAGATAGAGGAGGTACTTTGTTGCTTGATTATGTAGGTGAAATCAATCCTATTTCCGATTCAATTTATACAAGTATTATTTATCTTCCTGCAACACAAGTAGTATTTTTACAAAATGCAGCGCATTCAGAAACAATATGTGATTACATAGTTTCCGAATTTATGGATAAAGGAGTATCAATTATTACGCATTCCGCTGCGCTTCTAATCGCAAGTCATTTGGGAATAGCTTCGGCAATTGTGGAAGAAATAATCGGTACATCTATTAAATTCACATATTGGTGTTTAACTAACATAGAAAAGTGGGATTTATCTAGTGCTGTCTCGGAAAGTACAACTGGAAAAATCAAGATAGTTTCTTTCTATAATATCAATAGTTTTTCATCAACACCTTATATGGAGTTTGATACCTTCGAAGCATGGAACTCTTCTGATGTTGAAATTCCCGAAAATTATGATTATGTTTGGTTAGAAGGAGTTTATGCAGACACGGTTGGAGATTCAAATTGTGCGCATACATATTCAAGCTTCACTTCACAGAACTCCGTCGAACATGCATCTGCCTGTATTAATTGTGGTAACGTCGAGAAATTTAATCATAATTATCAAACGGGAGCTTCCGTCAATATGTTGTACCACAAAATAACTTGTACAGATTGCGGTTATTTTAAAAACGAAAGACATTTGTGCACATGGAAATCACAAGATTCGTATGTACATATTGGGGTATGTCGTTTATGCGATTTTACAAAAACAGGTTATCATTCAGAAAACTATAATCAAACTTTAGGAATATGCAACACCTGTGGTTTCAAAGGCGCGATAGCGTTAAGGTCAATTTTCGCAAAAACTACTTATGTCAGAGAGTAATCAAATTTTAGAATGTAGGTATAGATATGAATAAAAACATAAGAATAACGTTAATCACTTTAATATACGTGTCGCTCTCTATAGCAACATCTATGTTAAGATGGCATTTTCATCATTATTTGTTTGGTTTTTTGTTCTCGATGCTTGGCGGAGCACTAATTCTTATCTATTTATTGCTCCTAAAAAAGATACTAAATAAAATATCAACGTCAATAATTATACTGATTGTCATTGAATTGCTTGCATTTTTTATAAAGATCATTTTTTACCCATATTTTATGTAACCGCTCGACTATTGTTTTTATACTTTCAAATGTATTTATTTTCGAGTTGTTAAGCATTCAGTCTGACAAGTCATAGGTAAAGTACAAAAATAATAGATCAAAGCGCCCGGGAACAGAAAATTACATAATAACAAAAACGCTTACGTTGATCCTTTGCGGACACGTAAGCGTTTTAAACTTTAAATTTTATTTAGTGTCTTCGATAGCCTGCTTTGTTCCGTACCACACTACGTTGCTGTAATGACCGTATCTGTATTTCTTATACGACTCAAGTTCTTCTTCCATTTCAACGTACTGTGCATAATACTTTCCTTTGGCTTCAGATTCAAGATCCTCTGCCCTATTGATCGCGTAATCAATACGCTCCATATTCATTTTCAGCTTTGCGATATCCGCTTTATGCATACGTTTTATATAAACGTAAATCGTTCTTGCAATCTTGGGATTCGCGCAGTAGATAATGTATACCTCGTTATCAGCATCACTATCCGTGGCGTGTAAATATCCCATTACTCCCTTGTACTCATTTTCAGCAACCTCATCTACAACGTACCCGCGACGCGTAAGCGTGTCCACAACCTCTCTTTGCGAATACTCGGGAAACATCATACATGATGATAAGCCGAAAATCGACACAATAATTAAAAATAACGCTAAAAATCTCTTTTTCATATTGCCTCCGAAGTTCAAAATATACCATATTGGGATATTACGATTATACCATAATGGTATAATAATGTCAAGAGGATATAATAAAAAATGAGGATTACTTATGGTTTTCAGATTAAAAGAGCTTCGGCAAGAAAAGAAAATATCTCAGCTCAAGCTTGCCCTTGATTTGAATATGAATCAGAACACCATAAGCAGATATGAAAATCTGGAACGCGAGGCAGACTACAAGACACTTATAAAATTTGCAGATTATTTCAATGTTTCGCTCGATTATCTGCTTGGAAGAGATCATAAAAAATAAACGCTCACGGTCTTTGAAGTGACACCGTGGGCGTTTATTTTGTTTAAAGCTTGCTTATTAAAGGAATATGTATTTAAGCACGAAGAGTGCCGCAAGCACGTACATTATGGGAGAGATCTCCTTGCCCTTCTTACAAACGAGGTTGATAAGAACGTAAGAGATGATACCTATCGATATACCCTCCGCGATACTGTAGAACAGAGGCATAGCGATTATGCAAAGGTATGCCGGGATCGCTGTGGTAAGGTTATTGTCATCAAGCTTAAGCTCCTTGATATTAGTGAGCATAAGGAAGCCGACGATGATAAGCGCGGGCGCGGTAGCAAAGGAAGGTATCGCAGTGAAGATGGGAGCGAAGAACATTGAGATAAGGAACAGAACGGCGGTGGTCATAGATGTAAGACCGGTTCTGCCGCCTGCCGCAACGCCCGCGGAGGACTCAACGAAGGTCGTAGTGGTCGAGGTGCCGAACACCGCGCCTGCGGTAGTGCCTATCGCATCCGCCATGAGAGCGGGCTTGATCTCGGGGAGCTTGCCATTCTTATCGAGCATATCAGCCTTGGTGCACACGCCGATAAGCGTGCCGAGTGTATCAAAGAGATCAACGAAAAGGAAGGAGAATATGATAACGATGAAATTGAATATGCTTACTCCCTCGAAGCTTACGTTGAAGCACTGTCCAAAGGTTTCACCAAGCTTAGAGAAATCGGTCATCGAAAGAGTGGGATAAAGCGAATAGTATCCTGCCGCGGCATCCGGAACGTAAATACCGATAAGCTGGCAGAGTATACCTACTATCCAAGTAGCAAGGATACCTATAAGGATAGATCCCTTGATGTTCTTGATGTAAAGGATAGCGGTAAGAAGCGTACCGAGTATCGCAAGCAAAGCGCTGATGCCCGCCGTAGTGAAGTTATCGGTAAAGCTGACGATAGACACCAAGGTGGATCCGTTATCTACGCTGAGACCTGCGTTCTGAAGTCCGATAAAGGCAATGAACAGACCGATACCTACCGATACAGCGTTCTTGAGCTGCATGGGGATAGCGTCAAAGATCGCCTCTCTGACGTTGGTGAGCGAAAGAACGATGAAGATTATACCCTCGACGAATACCGCGAGCAGAGCGATCTGCCAGGAGTATCCAAAGCCGAGAACTACCGTGTACGCCATAAACGCGTTAAGACCCATACCCGCGGAAAGCGCGAAGGGCAGATTTGCCCAAAGAGCCATACATGCAGTACCGACGAATGACGCAAGGCATGTCGCGAGGAGCACCGCAGTCGCATCCATTCCCGCATCTGAAAGAATGCTCGGATTAACCGCAAGGATGTACGCCATGGTCATGAAGGTGGTAAAGCCGGCAACTATCTCGGTCTTTACGTTAGTACCCTTTTCCTTAAGCTTAAAAAGTTTCTCTAACACTTGTTTTCCCTTTCTGTTGTCAAAAAAATTAGCGAGAACCGAAGTTATAAGATTTACAAAGACTTATTCTATCGATTCTCGCTTACATAAAGATTATATCACACGCTCCTCGCGGTGTCAATGGACAATACTGACAAACATTGAACGAAAGAAGCGTTCGATTTTAAGAAAATATTATACCGTTCTCACGTCTGCGCCGAAGGTCTTGGAAAGCTTCTTTCTCGCGCTGTTCGCTACGGTCTCTATCTCAGCGCCCGTAAGAGTCTTCTCTCCCGAGCCGATAACGAGGCGGAGGGTGATAGACTTCTTGCCCTCGGGTATCTGCTTGCCCTTGTACTCGTCAACGAAGATCACGTCGCGAAGGAGAGAGTCGTCGGACTTTTTACCGAGAACCGCGGAGCAGATCTCACTCCACTTGACAGATGAGTCAACGAGGAAGGAGATGTCGTACTCGTTCATAGGATACTCGGGAACGCGAACGTAGCGGTTCGTTCTTGATCTGAGAGGCTTGAAGGAATCCATATCAAGCTCTACGAGAACCGCGGAGAGCACCTTAATGCCGCAGGCAATAGTTGCCTTTTTAGAAAGGAGAGCCACGTCACCGATCTTCTCGTCGCCAAGATATACGTTGAGCCATACGGTCTCATCCGCCCAGTAAGGCTTCTCCGTCTTAGCGAAGGTGAAGCCCTCCATGTGAGTGTATCTGGGCATATCCTCTATAATACCCTTTGCCTTGCGGAAGAGTTCCTGCACGTTATCCGACTTGCCGACGAAGGCACAGCCGAGGTGCTTGCGCTGATAAGGTAGCTTCTCTATCTCGGAATACTCGCTGGTGTAATCGGTGTCACGGAAGATCTGCGCCTCCTCGAAGATCGCGAACTCATCGAAGTTTCTCTCGTTCTTAACTACCGCCTTACAGATGTTCGGAAGGAGTGTGGAACGGAGATATTTCTCGGTGGGAGAGGGGGGCGTGGAAAGAGAAAGCACTCCGTCCGTGGTGGGAAGGATAGCGTTTACAAAGCTATCGGTCATCCACGGATAAGTGAATATCTCCTGCATGCCCGCGCGGAACGCGAGGTACTCCTTGACCTTACGTACAAGGTCCATATCAAGCTGATTTATAGCGCTGTCAAAGCTGGTTGTAATGGGGGTGGGCTGGAAGTTCTCGTAGCCGTACATACGGGCAACCTCCTCCATGATGTCCGCCTTGATGGACACGTCGCCGGTGGAGCGCCAAGTGGGAACTACAATATGCATACCGTCCTTGGTGAAGGTAACGTCGAAGCCCATGGTACCAAGCTTCTTCGCGACGATCTCCTCGGGAACTCTGATACCGAGTCTTCTGTCGAGCCAATCGAAGTCAACGTCTATCTCACGTCTTACAAGCTTTCTCGGATACTTATCGGTGAAGGCGGTAACCTTCATCTCGGGATAAAGCTCAGCAAAGAGCTGCATTGCAAGGGAAAGCGCCTGATCGCATCTCTCCGGATCGACAGCCTTCTCATATCTCGAGGAAGCCTCGGTCCTGTTGTCATACCTGAGAGCCGTTCTGCGTACGGTGCGCGAGTCAAAGTTTGCAACCTCAAGTATTACGCTGTCGGTGGTGGGAAGAACCGAGTCCTTCGCGCCGCCCATAACGCCCGCAAGAGCTACCGCGCCCTCGGCATCCGCAATAACAAGGTCGTCGGTGGTAAGCTCAAGCTCCTTTTCGTTAAGAAGCTGAAGCTTCTCGCCCTCGTTTGCCGTACGAACCTCTATATGATCGACAATGTGCGTGGAATCAAACACGTGGGTGGGCTGACCTACCGCGAGCATAACGTAGTTGGTAACGTCAACGAGCGCGTTGATGGGACGCATGCCCACGCGCCAGATGCGGCTCTGCATCCCGAAGGGAGAGGGCTTGATTCCAAGACCTTCGATCTTAGCGCCGATGTAGCGAGGGCATCTCTCCTCGTCAAGTATTCTTACGTCGTAAGCCTCACACGCCTCGGGGGTGTAGGGGGCGATCGGCTCGAGAGGAAGGTCATAAAGAGCCGCGAGCTCACGGGCGATGCCGTAGTGACCCCAGAGGTCGGGGCGGTTGGTCATAGACTTGTTGTCTATCTCGAGGATCATATCCTCAAGACCGAGAGCCTTTGCCACGGGTGTACCTGCGGGCACGTCGAAGTCGGACAGATCCATAATGCCGTGATCGTCATCCGTCGGGAAGAGGTCGGCAAGACCTACCTCCACAGCCGCGCATATCATACCGAAGCTCGCAACACCGCGAAGCTTGGTGTTCTTGATTTCAACGGGCTCGCCCTCGCCGTGCCAGCGCACCATCGCGCCGGGGCAAGCAACGACGACCCTCATTCCCTCGGCAAGATTGCTTCCGCCGCAAACGATATCCTTGATATCCTCAGTGCCGATATCCACCTTGCAAACTCGGAGCTTGTCCGCGTTGGGATGAGGAAGAACCTCTTTTATAACGCCGACGACGATGCCGTCGAACTGCTTTCCGAGATCGTGAACGCCCTCAACCTCGACCGTAGACATCGTAAGGTCATAGGCGAGCCTCTTAAGGTCCATATCCTCGGGAATTTTTACGTAATCCTTAATCCAGTTTAATGATAATTTCATTTCTTTTCTCCTTCGCTGCTACTCACCAATCTTACTTGAACTGACCGAGGAATCTCAGGTCGGTACCGTGGAACAGACGGACGTCGTCAACGCCGTAGCGCATCATAACAAGTCTGTCAAGACCGATGTTTACGTAGAAGCCGGTGTACTCGTCGGGGTCAACGCCAGCCGCGCGGAGTACGTTGGGATGGGGAGTGCCGCCGGGCATGATCTCTATCCAGCCGACGTGCTTACATACGCTGCAGCCCTTGCCGCCGCACACGAGACAGCCCATGTCGATTTCAAATCCGGGCTCAACAAACGGGAAGAAGCCGGCTCTCATCCTCACGGGAACGTCCTGACCGAAGACCTTGGAAAGAATGCTCTTTATCATAACCTTACCGGAAGTATAGGTAAGATCCTTGTCCACGATAAGCGCCTCGTACTGGAAGAATGCACGCTCGTGACGCGCGTCGGTGGTCTCGTTTCTATACACGCGTCCGGGGTAGACGAAGCGATAGGGGGGCTTATGCTTCTGCATATAGCGCACGCTTCCGCCGGTGAGGTGGGGACGAAGACAAAGCTTCTCGTTAGCCTCGCCGGAGTCGTGACCCTCGAGCCAATAGGTATCCATGCTCTCACGCGCGGGATGGTTCGGAGGGAAGTTGAGATTATCGAACGCGTAGTACTCGCTCGTGATCTCGGGACCGTGGAAGATCTCGAAGCCCATGGAGCGGAAAGCGTCGTTGAGGTCGTAGCACATCTGAGTAATGGGGTGTAAGCCGCCTATTTGCGGCTTAATGCCGGGGAGCGTGCAGTCAAAATCAGGGGATATCTCCGATGCCTTGAGCTTAAGCTCCTCTCTCTTACCCTCTATCTGCTCTGCCAGCAGGTTCTTAACATTGTTTACCGCCTTTCCCATCTCGGGGCGAAGGGATACGTCGAGCTTGGGTATCTCCTTAAGAAGCTCGGTCACCGCTCCCTGCTTACCAAGAAGCGCGCCCTTGATTTCCTGAAGCTCGCTCTCGGTCTTAGCCGCTTCGATTTTCGCTGCTCCCTCACGGAGCAAAAGGTCAAGTTTTTCCTTCATATGTATTCCTCTTTCTTGACGCGGGTGCGCAAAAAAGCGCTCGCACACGCACGCCCGAATAAATTACAAAGTACATTATAACACACGCCACGCGCATTTTCAATAGTAAAATAAAGAAAATATTTGCTTAAACAGGGATTTTTCGAGCAAAAATATAAACTAGAGCCTTTTCTCGGTTTTTCGCTCATTCTCCCCCGCACCAAACTTCACCAAACTTCCTCAAAAAAATATTTGAAAAGCCCTTGACAAATCAAATAATGTGTGCTAAAATATAGTGCGTTAAAACAAAGGGGAATTGTGTAACGGCAGCACAGCAGACTCTGACTCTGTATGTTGGGGTTCGAATCCCTATTCCCCTGCCAGAAAAACTCCATCTTGCAAGCAAGATGGAGTTTTTCAGTTGTATTCGCCTGTGGCGAGTTCTATGCACAAGTGCGTGATATGTCCTTCGGACGTGGTATGCGCTTCGCGCGTTGGAAGTTACAAGACGAATATAATATCACTGTGAGCTGAGCGAACAATATCACTTTTGCGAAGCAAAAA